>DATFXE010000700.1:0-17961 GCA_035258585.1 Roseiflexaceae bacterium
CCGCGCGCGGCACGGCTGACCTTCGCGATGGCGCGCCATGCGGCGGTCGATCTATCGCAGATTTTCGGCACACCGCCGCACATGGCACGCGCCGATCGGCTGCCGCCAGCCGATCTGGTGCAGCTGCGCGCCTTTCTGGACAAGACGGGGATGCCGCTGCGCCCGGGGCCGGTGGCCGACCAGCAGCTGGCCGCGATCCGCACGCAGTATGAGCCCTACATCCACGCGCTGGCCGACTACCTGCTCGACGAGCTGCCGCCCTGGCTTCCACTGCCCGACAGCCAGGACGACTGGCAGACCAGCATCTGGGAGCATACCACCACGGCCCGCCCCAGCTACTAGGTATGATACGATGCCCATACTTCACGAGCAGTTTGGCAACAGTCGGGTGATGGGCAAGCACACCCGCCAGGTAACACCACACTGCGACGAGTGGAAGGAACGCCCCAGCGGTGATGGCGAGGTCGCTCTCGGGAGTACGTAATCATGGGCGGGACGTTCGGATACATCGGCCGATTCGGCTAGAGTGGTTCTCCGAGAAGCTGTTCCTGCGCTTGGGCTGCCTGGGCGGCCTGTGGCCCGCCAAGCCACACATTGTCTCCTTCATCTCGACTAGTGGTCAACCACACTGATTTTGCTGGGGAGGCGCGGAGGTGCCTTCGGCCCCTCCGCGCCTCCCCAGGTGGGGTGCAGGGGGCGACGCCCAGTACCCTCTGGGTGTGGGCACCCGGCCGCCCCCTGCACCCCACCCAGCAGAAACACTGTGGCAAGCCACCAGTGGTACCGCTTCTAGCGTACAGAGTTGTAGCCGTAGAATGGAAGCGTGAGATCCTTATAGAGCGCGCTGCGCTGAAATCTAAAGTCCAGGTGGGGTTTTAGGGGAGGGCGAAGCCCTCCCCTAGCCCCTCCTCTTTAGATATTTATGCAGTGAGCTATAGAACTGTGAGCGGTTGTCGAACACGCTCTTGCGCATGGCGTCGAAGGCTTTGAGCGGCGTGCCCTCGGGGTTGGTCTCGGTCTGCAGCATCAGCGGCGGGATGGCGCCGACCAGCACCGCCGTGGCCACACGCGATGTGCCGTGACGCCCGATGTAGTGGGCGACCTCGCCGCCGCCGGTGGAGTGGCCGACCAGCACGACTACGCAACTGCCACGCGGCTGTTCGAGCAGAGTATGGCGTTGCGTCGGGCACCGGGGGAAATCGAAGGCGAGACGGATCTGCTGCTCAACGCAGCGCGCCAAGCGCGTGCCGAGGGAGACTATGGGCGGGCAACCGCGCTACTCAAGGAGGTGTTGGCACGGCAGCATGCGCAGGGCGAACGCACGACCGCGGGAAGTGCTGGCCTGGGACTTTCGTTCGACGAACTGGGGCAGGTGCTGCGCGAGCTGGCCCTGGTGCTACGCGAACAGGGTGAGTTCGTGCGCGCCGCAGCCTTGTTCCAAGAGGGTCTGAAGCTCCACCGCGCGATCGGCGATCGCGTGAGCGAGGCTTTGGATCTGCTGGGGCTTGCCGATATCGCGCGCGACCAAGGCGATGGCGCCAGCGTGCGCGAGTACTGCGCGCCAAGCCTGGCGATTTTGCGCGAGCTCGGCATGCAGTGGGCGATCGGCTTTGCGCTCAATACGCTGGCGCTCGAAACGTATTATGAGGGTGACCTGACCCAAGGCTTTGGATCAGCTCATCTGTCAGCCCTAACCCGGCCAGCATGCCCGGCAGCGTCAGCTGCTGAAAGATCGCGTCCATCTGCGCTGCTGGGTATGGCCCCTCGTGGTCGGCCCACCAGATCAGCAGTCCCAGAAAAGCGCTCACCATGTACTGCACCACCAACTCACGCGGTATCGGCGCGGCATCGCCATGCGGCGCCAGCGCGGCCAGTTCGTCGCGCACCAGATCGGTGAGTATCTGCTCGATGCGCTGTCCCACGACGGCGCCGCTCTGTTTGCCGACCAGCGCCTGGTACACTCGCAGATAGCTCTGCACGTGCTCGAACATCCCCAGACTGAAGCTCAGCCGTTGCTCGCCGGAGGCGGCCGCTGCTGCGTGCTGCTGCTGGGCCAGTTCTACGCGCAGCTCATCAAATCCGCTTAAGAGCAACTGCTGCTTGTCGAGAAAGTGGGCGTAGAAAGTCGAGCGCCCGACGTCGGCGCGGTCGATGATGTCCTGGACCGTCACCGCCTCGTAGCCCTTTTCCAGAACCAGGGCTATCAGCGCCTCCTGTAACAGCTTGCGCGTGCGCTGCACTCGCCGGTCGGGTCTCTTCGTCGCCATCGGCCGACCTCCTCGTTCGAAACAATTTGCGGGCGATTGTTCATTTCTGAATAATCATGGTGTGATTGGTTGTTGACGTCCGCGATCCCAGGGAGTATAACAGAAACCGAACAGAGAATCCATAATCAAATTAGTTGTTCATGATCGTAAAGAAGGATACTGCTGGCAAACTCGCCAGGTGGGGGTTCGGGGTCCTGCGGCCCCCGAGACGTTTGTGTTTTGCACCTGGTTCGGGCGGCAAAGCCGCCCGAACCAGGTGCAAAACCAAATGCTTCTTGGAGGGCAAAGCCCTCCAAACCTCCCATCTGAGTAAGCCAGCAGTATCAAGAAGGGGAGTATGACGAATCTGACGCAGCTGACGCGCTGGAGTGGCCTGGCAAGTATGTTGGGTGGGGCGCTGTTTGCGATTGGCATCGCCCTCCACCCGCTGCGCCACGGTCAGGCGGTCAACGAGAGTCCCTATACCGCTATACATGTGCTGATTGCTCTCGCACTGATGCTCATATTGTTCGGGCTGGTTGGGCTGTACATCCGCCAGGCGGAATCGCTCGGCACGGCTGGGCTGTACAGCTTCATCGTGGCGTTCGTCGGCAATCTCTGGACCTATGGCCTGATCATTACCGAAGGGTTCCTGTGGCCGGCGGTCGGGCGGTATGACCCCGCTGCTGTTCACAAGCTGGATCCGACCGCGGCCGGGGCACGCGGGAGTTCGCTGCTCTTGATCTTCTTTGTCGGTCTGGCGTTGTTTGCGCTGGGGTATGCCCTGTTTGGCCGTGCGATCACGCGCGGGGGCGTCCTGCCGCGCTGGGGTGGCGTGTTGATCGCGATCGGCGCCGTGCTCTACGTCGTCGGCGGTTTTTCGCTTGCGCTGTTTGGTCCTGAGTCGCCGCTGGTGACGATTATCGAGACCAGCGGCGCCGTTCCCTTCGGCCTGGGGTTCATCTGGCTGGGGTACGTCCTGTGGAGAGGCGGCGACCGCGTGCGGCGCACGGTTGCGAGTGTCGCGCACTAGATGGCCAGGCCAGCAGCGGCCGGCGCACAGAAGTCCTGGCATATCCGTGTCGAGAGAGTACGCTCGCGGAAGGTTACCGTTTGACAACTCGCTGATAAGCGTATATACTCCTATCCATGAGCGACGAGAGGAAAACATCAAATGATCTCATGATCAACGTTGCCACCAGCTGTGCGTGCTTTAACATCCGCAAGACCGCGCGCGCCATCACTAATCTCTATGACACCGTGCTCCAACCCACCGATCTACGCGCTACGCATGCGATCCTGTTGATGGTGATTGCAATGGCAGGCACGCCCACAATCTCGCGGCTCGCTGAGGCGATGATGATGGATCGTACGACTGTCGCGCGCGAGCTGAAGCCACTCGAAGAGCAGGGCTTGGTGCGCATCACCCTTGGCGGCGATCGCCGGACGCGACTGGTGCAATTGACCGACGCAGGCCAGGCCAAGCGGCGCGACGTCATCCCGCTCTGGGAGCAGGCCCAGGCCAGGATCATCGCTGCGGGGCTCGGGCACAAGCGCTGGAGCAATCTCTACGACGACTTACAGGAGGTCGTCCGGCTCGCGCAGGTATGATTTTTACGCCATATTACGGGTATATACGCATAATTGCAGGGTCCGTCGCGCGTGACAGCTCGAACAGACGATGGGGTATTTTCTCCGCAGATAGAAGCCATGCACCCCCGTACGGTTTCATGACTCGGGGGTTGTCTTCACCAAAGAGGAGGTGTCTCGATGCAGTCGTTTACGCTCGCTGCGCCCTGGCGCAGGCTGCTGCTGAGTGTGCATGTCGTGGCGACCGTCAGCGTGCTCGGCACCGACCTGGTGCTGCTGGCACTGGGGCTCTCCAGCCTGAGTGGCGCGGATCCACTGACCATCTACCCGGCCGCACACCTGGTGGGCGCGCGGTTGGTCGCGCCACTGGCCGTGCTGGCTCTCAGCACTGGTCTGTTGCAGGGCACACTCACGCCGTGGGGCTTGTTCCGGTATTGGTGGGTGACGATCAAACTGGCGATCACCGCGGTGCTGACCGGCGTAGTCCTGTTCGTCCTCGTGCCCCGGCTGGGCGGGGCTGCTGATGCCGTGGCCGGGCCATCTCCGCACCTGCTGAGCTTGGGCGAGCGCTTGTCGCTTGTCGTCGCCCCGGCGGTCGCCAGCACATTGCTGCTGCTCATGGTGGTCCTGGCGATCTTCAAGCCCGGTTGGCGCCTGCGACGGCGCACGAGCGGCGAGGCTCCGGCTTCGCACCCGGCCTGACGCAACAGCGTGGAGCCACGATCATGCCTGACAAAACAAACTTTGCGCTTTGGGTCCGCGACCACGCCATTGTTGCCGACACGCTGGACCCGCTCTCACCACTGGACGACCTGGAGCCGCTGCGCGAGGTGATCGGCGATGCCCGCGTGGTGGCGCTCGCCGAGAGCGCCCACGTCCTGGGCGAGTTCGAGCTGCTGCGCCATCGGCTGCTGCGGTTCCTCGCCGAACGCTGCGGCTTCACGGTCTACGCGCTGGAGGCGCCCTTCATTGAGGCCCACGCCATCGACGCCTGGGTCCAGGGTGGCCCCGGCACGGTGGCCGAGGTCGCTATCGGCGTAGCGCTCGACATCGGGCGCTGCTCCGAGATGCACGACCTGCTGACGTAGATGCGCATGCACAACTATGAGCTGCTGATAAGCAACCCATTACACTGATTTTGACGGAGGACACCATGATTGCGGAAACGATTCGCGAGCGAATGGCTCAGACGATTAAGTATGTCAAGCCAGCGCCATATGGTTCTGCCACGGGACTGATGGCGGAAGTCTATCGGCAAATGCAGGCCGACTTCCTGCCCGTGCCGCCGCTGACGCTGCACTCACCGGTGCCGCACATAATGGCAGGAGTCTGGAGCATACTACGAGAAACGTTAGACACCGGCCAGGTCGATCGGGCGCTCAAAGAGGCGGTGGCGGCTGCCGTCTCCAAGACCAATACCTGTCCGTACTGCGTCGATGTGCATACGTCGATGCTCCACGCAACTGCTGACCACGATGCGGCAGACGCGATCCTCCGCGGTGAGTACGACCGCATCGGCGATCCGCAGCTCTACTCGATTGTTCAGTGGGTACTGGCGAACCGGACAGCGAAGCCAAATAGCACGCTTCCGCCACCATTTTCTCGCCAGGATGCCCCAGAGATCATCGGCACCGCGGTCGCCTTCCACTACATCAACCGCATGGTCAACGTGTTCCTGGGAGAGATGTTCCTTCCGGTGCCGTCGGCGTTGAAGCGGGTGGCCGGCCGCCTGTTCGGCGCAACAGCCGGAAAGCTCTTTGTCTCGCGTTCTGTGCGGCCGGGCGACTCCTTGAAATTCGTTCCACAGGCGCAACTACCTGACGATCTGTCCTGGGCAGCCGTGAATCCGGCCGTGGCGGGTGCGTTCGCCGGGTTCGCGCAGGTGGTTGAGGCAGCTGGCGACCCGATCTTGCCTGAGCCAGTCCGCGTGCTTGTCAGAGAGCATGTCCAGGCATGGCGCGGCGAGGCGATGGGCTTGAGCCGGCGCTGGGTAGAGGATGCGGTGGTCGAGGTCAAGGACGAGCATCGCGCAGCCGCACGCCTGGCGCTGCTGACGGCGCTGGCGTCGTATCAGGTTGATGTCGGCGTCGTTGAGGATTTTCGATCTCAGTACCCCGATGATGCCCAATTGATTGCAGCGACAGCTTGGGCCAGCTTTACCGCAGCTCGGCGTGTCGGCACCTGGCTGCAGGGATCGACACCAGAGGCTCGCGACGTGCAGGGTCGCTCTGGTCACACGCAACTGGAACACGGTAGCTGAAAGGAGAATGCTCGATGCAGTGGTTAACACACTTCGTCAACGCGCGCCATGGGCAAGCGGGCACGGCGTCTGAGGCCCAGACGCGCGGGCTGGTCATCACCTCCGCCTGGCGCTATGACCTGCTGCTGTGGCTGGGCAACCTCATCACACGTGGCAAGTGGCAGGCGCTGCGGCAGACGACCGCCGACCTGGCCCAGCTGCACGTAGGTGAGCGGGTGCTGGAAGTAGGCTGCGGCACCGGCACGTTGGCGCTGATCGCCAAGCAGCGCGTGGGCGCGACCGGCCGCGTGTCCGGCATCGACCCCTCGGTGCAGATGATCGCCCGTGCCCGCCGCAAAGCGGCGCGACACAGCCTGACGATCGACTTCGAGGTCGGCGTGATCGAACAGCTCGCGTTTCCCGACCAGTCATTCGATGTGGTGCTGAGTAGCTTTATGATGCACCAGTTGCCAGACGATCTCAAGCGGCAAGGGCTGGCGGAAATTGCCCGCGTGCTCAGGCCAGGCGGGCGCCTGGTGGTGATTGATACCAGGCGCCCGGAGGAGCAGCACGGGAGGTCGGCACGGCCCATTCATGTTGGCCCCTGGAACAGCGGCATCCAAGATCAGCCGGCGCTGATGCAGGCAGCCGGGTTCTCACAGATTGAACATGGGGTGATTGACACCGGCGCGACACGGCTGCCCGAAATCGGCTTCGCGTTGGGCAGAATCAGCCAGACAGCAGAACGCGAACCACCCATGACGATGTGATTCGACTTGGCCTGGTCACGTGCTGTACGCGTGCGATCGGAACCCTCTTAGACATTTTGCACATACAGGAGCAATGCCCCATGGAAAACGCACAGACCCAACCCGGGTGACATTCGGCGCTGCAGATCGCCACGACCAGTGCTCGGATGCTGCTCGGCATCTCGGGCCCCACCGCCCTCGTCCTGGGCGTGCTGTTCTGGACCGGCAACGCCCTGCTGCTCATCCCGGTTCACAGGGGCCTGGCTCACCATCAGGGTCGTCCAGTCGCATCTGTGGTATACTAGCTCCGCGTATCCTCGTCCAGCTATTCCGCATCTCCTCTGACCGGTACTACGTCATATCATCTCTGCGCGCTCGAGCATATCACGCGCTTGTGCGCGACCAGGCTCGTGCTGCTGGAGCGTGGCGCATTGCTGATTGTCCGCAACCACACGGAGGCCTGTATGCCAACCCTAACGCTGAACCAACGCGGCCAGCTCTGCCTGACTCTGCGGGGCGCGGCGGACGACCCGATCCTCACTACCTTCCGGCATTGGCCGCACTGGCGGGACGTTCAGATCGAACGGGACCCCAAGACCCGGCGCTGCGTTGCGGTGACGTTGATCACCGATGTGACGTACGAACCGACTGTGCGGGCGATTCTCAAGCGCAGTTTCCAGCTCGTCTTTCCTGACTTACCTAGTCAGGGCCAGGACCAGGCGCCGAAGTTGCCCGACCGTGCGAAGCAGCGCCACGGTTAATGGCACGGGCGCGCAGGACAGCAAAGTGCCCCCAGCCGCAGGCAGGGGCGTGGGTAGGGTGCGATGGAGCTAGAACGTACGGATCTGCACCCTGATTGCAGCGCTAACGGTTGCCCAGGCCCGTGCGAGCAACGCCCGCACATCGGCCGGCGCGGGGTGTATGAAGGCCCAGGGCTATACAAAGCAGTCCGCATTGGGATCTACGAAAAGTCGCACGATTGCAACTGGCGCTCTTTGGATGAGGGCGGACGGGCAGGGCGGTGGCATTGGCGTGTGGCGTGGCGCGGCCTATGCCACATCGACGCCCCTCGCCAGGGTGAGTACTAGCGCAGGGTCGCCAGCGCGGGTCGTCTCCCCTGGGTCACCGCGTAAGTCGTGTCAATACGATGTATCTCGGCTCAGATCATTCTGATGTAGGTGGAGAAGCTGGCCACCACCGGCATGTGATAGGAGGCACAGCCATGGGACAAAATCGCCAGTGGGTTCGTACAGCGATCCAGAAAATTGAAGCTGATTTCCATCGTTCCGCCGATACGCATTTGATTCGGCTGGACATGCCCGGCCTGCTGAATGTACAGTTGTATTTGAAAGACGAATCGACCCATCCCACCGGAAGCTTGAAGCATCGACTGGCCCGTTCGCTGTTTCTGTATGCGCTGTGCAATGGGTGGATCAACGAAGGCACACCGGTGATCGAGGCTTCGTCGGGCAGCACCGCCATTTCGGAGGCTTATTTCGCCAGGCTGTTAGGGCTGCCCTTCATTGCCGTGATGCCCACAGACACCTCGCCCGCCAAGATCGCCAGCATCGAATTCAGCGGTGGCCGCTGCCAGCTCGTCGACGATCCGCAGGCGATCTACAGCGAAGCTGCCCGCTTGGCCAGGGAACTGAACGGCCGTTTTATGGATCAGTTCACCTATGCCGAGCGGGTCACCGATTGGCGCGGGAACAACAATATTGCTGAATCGATGTTCAGGCAGATGGCCGACGAACCCTACTCGGAACCGGCGTGGGTGGTCTGCGGCGCGGGAACCGGCGGCACGTCGGCCACGATTGGCCGCTATTGCCGTTACCTGAAGTTCAATACGCGCATGTGTGTCGTCGATCCGGAGAACTCGGTGTTCTATCGCTACTACCATACCCGCGATGCGTCTGTGACAGTCACTGGCGGCTCGGGCGTCGAAGGTATCGGCCGCCCGCGGGTCGAGCCGTCGTTCATGCCCGATGTGGTCGATCGAATGATCCGGGTACCCAATGCCGCCTCCTACGCCGCGATTCATTTCCTGGAACGCATCCTGGGGCGTAAATACGGCGGGTCTACCGGGTGCAATCTGTATGGCGTGTGCCAGATCATGGCCGAGATGCAGCAAAACGGCGAGGCTGGCTCGGTCGTGACTCTGATCTGCGATTCGGGAGAGCGCTACCTTGATACCTATTACAACGCCGAGTGGCTGCGAGACAACGGCCACGAGATCCAGCCGTATCTCCGGCAACTGACACATCTCTACAATACCGGCGAGTGGATCGAGCAGAGCGAGCTCGCCAGCTCGCCGCTACCCGTCGGACTGTTCTAGGTGCTGGCGACCGTAATTTCAATCCGAGATAAGTGGACGGAAGATGAAGGGCGGAGGACCAATGATCACCGGTGAGCCGCTGGCCGGAGCGATGTTTGAGGGTATGTTTTCTACGCGTTGGTGCTCAGTTGTGGCACGAGCAGCTATTGTGTCACTCAGAGGGAAAAATTAACACCCAGCCTCGCTTGCGCCTAGGAAACGTCGCGAGACTGGGTGTCCGTGCATCGGTTGCCTCGGCGCCGATGCTATTCGCATCTGCACGTTAACAACCTGCCATTGATTCCGCCCAGTTCGATGCCCTTCATGGTAAGCGAATTGGGCGCGCCACTCTCACCACGAGTGTGAGAGATTGTACAAGAGATCTGGCTCCCCGACCAGGATTCGAACCTGGAACCTACTGATTAACAGTCAGCCGCTCTACCGTTGAGCTATCGGGGATCAGCAATACACCAGCGGATTATACACAGCTTCACAATGTATGTCAAATGATCTCAGTCGCGCCATCGCGTCGGATTGCGCCAAATGCTTGCCTCGCACCAGGCTGCACGAGCCTCAGAATCAGCTATAATAGGGGCAGCCGCCTAAATCGGCGGCCTTTCACAAATAGGACTCTCGCACATCTGTTACGGAGATGCCCAATGGCTGCCGCCGAACTCACTCAGCGTGTCGCCGAGCTGCGTGAGCAGCTTCGCTATCATCTCTACCGCTACCACGTGCTCGACGACCCGATTGTCAGCGACGCCGAATACGATGCGCTCATGCGCGAATTGCGCGCGATCGAGGAAATGCATCCAGATCTTGTCACGCCGGACTCGCCAACCCAGCGCGTCGGCGCGCCGGCATCTGAAAAATTTGCCAAGGTGCGTCACCCGGTCCCCATGCTCTCGCTTGGCAACGCCTTCGACGAGGATGATCTGCGCGCCTGGCGCGAGCGGGTCGTGCGGGTGCTGGGCGAGCAGGCGCCAATCGCCTTTGTGGTCGAGCCGAAGATCGATGGGCTGGCGATCGCGCTGACATATGAAAACGGCCGCTTCGTGCGCGGCGCCACCCGCGGCGATGGCGAGGTCGGCGAGGATGTGACCGCTAATTTGCGCACTATCCCGAGTGTTCCACTACAGCTGCGCAAGCCCGATCAAGAAGACCAAAGACTAAAGACCAAAGACCAAGGCGATCGCGTCGAAGACGATTCTTCGTCTTTGGTCCTTGGTCCTTGGTCCATCCCGTCCTCCATCGAGGTGCGCGGCGAAGTCTACATGCGCATCGCCGACTTCGAGGCGCTGAACAAACGCCTGGCTGCCGAGGGCGAGCGCGTGGCCGCCAACCCACGCAATGCCGCTGCCGGCTCGCTGCGTCAGAAAGATCCATCGATCTCCGCCGGCCGGCCGTTGCGCTTCTTCGCCTACGCGGTCGGGCCGTTCGAGGGAATAGCGCTACCCTCACAGTGGGAGACTCTGGAGCTGTTCCGCGCGCTCGGCTTCCCGGTCAATCGCGACCGCCGACGCTTCGAGGATTTCGAGCAAGTGATCGCCTACACCCGCGACTGGATGGCTCGCCGCGACCAGCTGGAGTACGAGGCCGACGGTATCGTCGTCAAGGTCGATAGCTTCGCCCAGCAGCGCGAACTGGGCGTGGTCGGGCGCGACCCGCGCTGGGCGATCGCCTATAAGTTCCCGGCCCGCGAGACCACCAGCAAGCTGCTCGATATCGTGATCAACGTCGGCCGCACTGGGGTGATTACCCCCAACGCGGTGATCGAGCCGGTCACGATCGGCGGCGTGGTCGTGCGCAACGCCAGTCTGCACAACGCCGACTATATCAAGGAGCGCGACATCCGCATCGGCGACTACGTCACGGTCAAGCGCGCCGGCGATGTCATCCCCTACATCATCGGCCCGATTGTGGATCGGCGCACTGGCGACGAGCAGCCATGGTCGATGCCCGAGCGCTGCCCGGCCTGCGGCACACTGCTGGAGCGCGCCGAGGGCGAGGTGGCCTACCGCTGCCCGAACTTCGGCATCTGCCCGGCCCAGCTGGTACGCCGGATCGAGCACTTTGTGTCGCGCGGGGCCATGGATATCGCCGGCGTCGGCGAGAAGCAGGCTCAGCTGTTCGTCGAGCGCGGGCTGGTCAAGGATGTGGCCGACCTGTACAGGCTGACCGCCGATATATTCGAGGGCATGGATGGCTTTGGCGAGAAGCGCATTTCGAACCTGCTCACCGCGATCGAAGCTTCCAAGAGCCGTCCGCTCTCTCGCCTGATCACCGGCCTGGGCATCCGCTTCGTCGGCGAGGTCGCGGCCCTGGCGCTGGCGGCGGCGTTTGGCTCGCTCGACGCTTTGGCCAACGCGACGGCCGAGCAGGTCGTCTTGATCGATGGCATCGGCCCGGCAGTGGCCAACAGCGTCGCGCAGTTCTTCAGCCTGCCGGCCAACCAGGCGCTGGTCCAGAAACTCAAGGACGTCGGCGTGCAGGCCGAGGGCCAACCCATCGCCGCCCGCGCCGGCGATGGGCTGAGCGGACAGACGTTTGTGATCACCGGCACCCTGCCGACGATGACGCGCGAGCAGGCCGAGCAGCTGATCAAATCACACGGCGGCAAAGTCACCGGCAGCGTCACCAAGAAGACCAGCTACCTGCTTGCCGGCGAGGCGGCCGGCAGCAAGCTCGCCAAGGCGACCGAGCTGAAGGTGCCGATCATCGACGAGGCCGGGCTGCTGGAGTTGATCGAGTCAGCGCCGGTCGATACGCCCACTACGCCCGCAGAGACGAACGGCGATGGTGCGGGCAGTGCGGGTGGGCCAAACCAGATGATGTTGGATATCTAGCACAGGGCAGCCGAAATCGGTTGCTGGTTCTTTGACCTTAGATACAAAGAGTACGAGTGGATCGACAATCACCTGCACAACCGCATATCATCTACCTGGCCCTCGGCGCCAACCTGGGCGACCGCGGCGCGAGCCTGCGCGAAGCAGTCGAGCGGCTCGGCGATGCGGTGGCCGTCGAGCGCATGTCGTCGGTGTACGAAACCGAGCCAGCCTATCTGCGCGACCAGCCGCGCTTCCTGAATATGGCTCTGCGCGGGCGCACCGCGCTCGGACCGCACGAGCTACTGGCCGTTCTCAAGCGCATCGAGCGTGACATGGGCCGCGCAGCCGGCCCGCGCTTCGGGCCGCGCGTGATCGATTTGGACATCCTGCTCTACGACGACCTGACGCTCGCCACGCCCGACTTGAGCATACCGCACCCGCGCATGGCCGAGCGGCCGTTTGTGCTGACGCCGCTGGCCGAGATCGCCCCCGATTTGGTGCCGCCCGGCTTCGATCGCTCGGTCGGGGCGCAAGCCGCAATCATACGCGGCAACGGCGATGTGCTGATGCGAATGGGAGATCTTGCCGATGTTGAGGGGTGGAGCTAAGTACAGCTCAGAACAGACGATCGACCCCTCGACTCCATGGTTCCCGAGCTTGATGAGGGGCAGGGCAGACGTTGGACGGCAGTGGCAGCTATCGTCTATCGTCGATCGTTTATCGTCAACGCTCGCCGCCCCGCTCTCGTACGCCATGGTGCCGCTGCTGAACGGCCTGGGCCGCCGGCGCATGCTCGACGGTGGCGCGGAGCAGCACGAAGCCCGGCTGGATGGGGTATCGATCAACTACTACGCGCAGCAGTCCGTCGGCGGGCCAGGATCGGATATGCCGATTCTGCTGATTCACGGTATCGCCGACAGCGCCCTGACCTGGTCGTTTGTGTTCGGCGCGCTCTCGCGCTCTCATTCGGTCTATGCGATCGATTTGCCTGGCTACGGCTATTCCGGCCTGCCAGCTGGCCGCAGCTATGCCACGCTCGACGAGATGCGCGATCTACTGATGCTGTTTCTACGCGATGTGATCGGGCGACCGGCCCTGGTGGTCGGCAACTCGATGGGCGGATGGCTGGCGGTGAAGCTGGGCTGGGCCGCGCCCGATCTGCTGCGCGGGGTCATCTTGATCAACGCCGGTGGCGCGCCGCTGAGTGGGCTCGACTCGTGGCTGCCCTTCGCCGAGACGATCGACATCTGCGACATGCGCAAGGCCCGCCAGGTCTTCCGGCAGATGTTTGGCGCAATTCCCGCGCCATTGCTGTACCTGGGCCAGCACAGCCTGCAAGAAACGTTTCAGCGCCGGGTCGTGCGTGAATTTGTGGCCGATATGCGTGGGCTAGTGCCTGAAGAGGTGCTGCTGCGGCCAGGCGATCTGCGCGACCTGCCGGTGCCGGCTGCGCTGATCTGGGGGTTAGGCGATCGCTTTCTGCCTGAAGGCTCGCTGGAGTTCTTTCAGGCGAACATGCCCGGCGCGCCGACGCTGCTGCTCAAGCGCTGCGGCCATCTCCCACAGCGCGAGCGGCCATTCTCGGTGGTGCGCTTCATCAAGCAATTTGCCGCCCAGCTCTCAATGCTAGCACGACCGCGTCTGAAGCCATTCCAGGAAGACTGACACCACCATCGGATCCCAGTAGACCCCGGCGCCACTTCGCAGCCGCTCGGCGGCTTCATCATCCGAGAGCACGCGGTTGTAGGGCCGCGCCGTCGTCATGGCGTCAAAAGCATCGGCCACCGCCACGATCCGCGCGCACAGCGGGATAGATTCGCAGGCCAGCCCATCCGGGTAGCCGCGGCCATCCCAGCGCTCGTGATGATAGCGGAGGATCGGACCGACGGCGGCGGCCATGCGCAGTGGCTGAACGATCCGCTCGCCGATGATCGTATGCTGCTGCATCAACCGGTACTCGGCTGCGGTCAACGGCCCGCCCTTGCGGATGATCAGCTCGTCCACACCAACCTTGCCGACATCATGCAGCAGCGCGCCATGGCGTAGCGCGACCAGATCATCGCCAGCAAGCCCCAAGCGCTCGCCGATCACCACAGCGTAGTGCGCCAGCCGTTGCAAGTGGCCCTCGGTGTACGAGTCTTTGGCCTCGACCGCGCGGGCCAGCGCGAAGATCACCGCCTCGGCCTGTTCGAGCTGCTCGTTGCGACGTTTGGTGCGTAGCAGCGCGCGAATGCGCGCTTCCAGCTCCTGCTGGTCGGCCGGCTTCTGAAGGTAGTCGTCGGCGCCGGCCTCGATCCCTTGCAGCCGGGCCTCGAGCTCGCCCTCTACCGTGACCATAATGATCGGGATTTGCCATGTGGCCGAGTTACGCTTGAGCGCTTCGCACACGGCAAAGCCATCGATACCTGGCAGCTGAACATCCAGAAGGATCAGATCAGGCTGCTGCCGCTCGACTGCCTGTAGCGCTGCGCGGCCATCGGCCACCAGCTCGACCACATAGCCGGCCAGACGCAGCAGTTCGGCCTGCGCAGCGCCGGCCTCGCGGCTATCATCTACAATCAGGATCTGACCCAATGTGCCAGCGGCTTCAGGCTGCTGAGATCGAGCGCCAGGCGCAGGCGCGCGCTCACTAGTGGATGTCGGGGGTGTCCACATCACGCAGATCCTCTCGCCCGCCCGCATGAGAGGAATGGAAGAATAGAATGCAGCGGAGCATGCGTTTGGTACGGCAACTTGGCCATGAGTATAGGCTTAGAAAATGAACGCCGGATGAACAGGAATCAGCTGAAAATGACAGAGGCTATATACTATAGTAGCCGCGTGTTGTCAAATCAGCCGGATTTGCAGATATCCGCTGGCGTGTTACAATATTGTTCGGAGATCGTGTAGCCAACTGTGGCAAGGGGGCAACAATGAGCGATACAACGCCCAAAGCCAGGCGGCGCCGGCAGGTGCAGTATAACTGGAGCCCGTCGGCGATTCGCGCGCTGCGCGAGCATATGAACCTCACACAGCGCGAGATGGCGGACGAGCTGGAAGTCCGGCAGCAGACGATCAGCGAGTGGGAGACAAACGCCCACACACCGCACCGATCGATGCAAAAAACATTGAGCATGATCGCCGAACGCGTGGATTTCAAGTATGAAGATAGCTTGAATATGAGCGAGCAGGGCCAGGCCGATCCGGATTGACAGATATCCGTTTCCGTGTTAAACTAAAGGAAATCGAAGGGCGCCGGCGAGCGCTCTTCTTCTTAGCAGACATACACGGTAAAGGATACCTCCAGGCGTAGCATCATTCGAGGCTACGCTTCAACTATCTTTTGAATATCCGTTACCGGATTCATCGAATGGAGGGGCCCATGCCACAAAATGTCCTGCTCCCTTGCGATGAGCTTTGTTCCGCCTATCTGGCTGGCCAGAGCACCATCGCGCTGGCGCGCCGCTACGGCTGTAGCCCCACCACAATCGCCAAGAACTTGCGCATGTGCGGTGTGACACTCCGGCCATCGCGGTTCGTGCCGGCACAGGTCGACGAATCGATCTTACGCCGGCTCTACCTGGATGAACGCTGGCCGATCGCAGCCATCGCGGCATATTTCGGCGTCTCATCGAGCACGATCGGCAACAAGCGCCGGCGCTATGGCATACCGATTCGTGAGCGATCTGTGACGCCAACGCTAGTGGGTCGTTTGTGTTGCGTGCAGCTACCGTAGTTATTATCCGCGGATAGCACGGATAGGGCGGATACGCGTTTCTTCACGAGACTACCTATCCACAAAATTCACGTAATCCGCAGATCGAACCAGTAAGTGCGCTGTAGTAATAGGCAGCCCGCAAAAAGCAGCCGGCAGTAGATGGCTTCATACTACTGCCGACTGCCGACTGCCTTCTGCTGATTGATAGCTACTTCAGCTCACGCTTGAGGATCTTCCCGGTCGCCGTCTTCGGGAGCGTTTCGCGGATCTCGACCGAGCGCGGGTACTTGTAGGCGGCCAGCCGCTCCTTGCAGTAATCGATGATCGCCTGCGCCTCGGCGCTCTGGCCGGGCTTGAACGCGACGACTGCCTTGATCTCCTCGCCCAAGGCCGGATCGTGCACGCCGATCACTGCGGCCTCGGCGATCGCCGGGTGGCCGTAGAGCACCTCCTCGATCTCGCGCGGGTAGACATTGAAGCCACCGCGGATGATCATATCCTTGACACGATCCTTGATGAAGAAATAGCCATCTTCATCTTTGTAGGCCACGTCGCCACTGTAGAACCAGCCGCCCTTGATCGCCTCGGCGTTGGCGTCCGGGCGCTTATAGTAGCCCTTCATCACATTATGGCCGCGAATGACGATCTCGCCAAGCTCGCCGATTGGCACGTCGCGGCCCTCGGAATCGACGCAGCGCATCTCGACACCCCAGATCGGCGTGCCGATCGAGCCGGGCTTCGGGTCGCGGTGCGGGTGGTTGAACGACGCCACTGGCGAGGTCTCAGAGAGCCCGTAGCCTTCCAGAATAGTCACGTTGTACTTCTTGTTGAAGGCGTGCATCACCTCCACTGGCATGGCCGACCCGCCCGAGCCACAGATCCGCAGCGACGAGAGATCGTAGTCGCTGGCACCGGGGAAGTTCAGCAAATAGAAGTACATCGTCGGCACGCCGGCGAAGTAGGTGACGCGGTCGCGCTGCATCACTTCGAGCGCTTTCTGCGGTTCGAAACGCGGCAGCAGCGTGATCGTCGCACCGGCGTAGAGCAAATTGTTCATAACACATGTCTGCCCGAACGAGTGGAACAGCGGCAGCACCGCCAAGCCGATCTCATCGCGACTCATCGCCATGAGCTTCTCGGCGCAGGTCATCGTATTGAAGACCATGTTGGCGTGCGAAAGCTCAGCGCCCTTCGGCCGCCCGGTCGTCCCGCTGGTGTACAGAATGACCGCGGTATCGTCCGGCATCGTCTGATATGTATCGAAGGCTGGCGAAGTATCGGCCATCAACGAATTGAGCGGCAAGGCACCTTCTGGCAGTGCGGCGGTGCTACCGGGCGCCTGGGCGACGACCAAGCTGCGGCAGTTCTTGGCCTGCTGGAAGCCTTCGGCCGCCTCGCCCAGGAAGCCTTCCCAAACGATCAGCGCCACTGAGTCGCTATCGTCGAGGTGGTAGGCGACTTCATGGCGCTTGAAGAGCACATTTAGCGGAACCACCGTCGCCCCGGTCTTCAGAATGGCGTAGTAACAGATCACGAAGTGCGGCGTATTCGGCAGCATGAGTGCGACTTTATCGCCCGGCCGCACGCCAAGGTGAATGAGGCCATTTGCTATCTTATTCGCGGCCCCATTCACCTCGGCGTAGCGCAGCTTGATGTCGTCGAGCACAACCGCCACTTTACCAGGATCGCGGCGGGCGCTAAGCTCCAATAGCATCGCCAGATTCAGCATCGAATGGCTCCTGTAGACTTAGCAAAAACGGGCGCATCTCCGTCTTGCGGCGCTGCTAAGCAATAGGTATTGGGTTGGCTGCCGGTGGTGTCGCGGCGATCCAGTGGATGCGCGTCTCGCAGATCGCTCGATCCAAGTATAGCACCTTTTGCCCGTTCCCGTGATCGCTTTTGTGTATCCTCAATCATGCCTGGAATGGCGAGCGCACCCCCTCATCGCGGTGCTTGGCTGATCCGTGCATTAATACAGAATATCATTCCTTGGGGAGGTCTGGAGCGGCCGAAGGCTCCCTCCAGACCTCCCCTTTTGGTGGGGGTTCGGGGCGGCTTCGTCGCCCCGAACCCCCACCAAGAGATGCCCTATCAATGCACGGATCAGTAATGTTCGATAACTATTTGTTCATCGCGTGAGAGCGGATGAAGCGCCGCCCCAAGAAGCCAAAGCCCGCTGGCGTTGCCGCCAACGGGCTGGTTTGTGCCTCTACGTATTTCTGTAAGCCATTGCTGGCTTGCGGGCAACATTGTGCGTATCAATGCCGCAACAGGCTAAATCACAGCTCTACGCCACGA
>DATFXE010000701.1:0-5421 GCA_035258585.1 Roseiflexaceae bacterium
GTGCGGCCGGTTGGCCGGCGACGTTTGCCGATGAGCCGGTGCTCTTCGTCGGCAGCGAGCCGCTGTATTATCTATTAATGCGCGAAGATGTCGGGCGGAATGTGACTATACTGATAGGCACGCTCTCCTGAAATATCGCCACCGAACCCAGTGAAACACTTGACACATCCCCGCGACTGATCTACGATACCCGTCGTTCAGCACCAAAGCTCATGCATAGATTCTGCGGCTCCAACACACGCAATATTGCGCGCCGCACCCGGCCGTCAGATGCCAGCTAACTGGCGTTCCTGGGTACAATGTAAGGGGGCGACCATGGACCTGGCCGACATGATTCGGGCGGTTACCGATGGGAAGGTCGAAGTCGTTCGCTTCGAGCAGACCGACACACATGGCATTTCACGCTCCAAGCTCATTCCAGCGGGCCACGTCGAGCGCTACGCGAAGGAAGGGCTGAACTTCCTGCTCGGCCAGCTCGGTTTCGACGCCCAGGCGGGCGTAGCGCCAGGCACCGGCTACCTGGAGGAACTGGGCTTCCCGGACAGCCGAATTTTCCCCGACCCCACGACCTTTCACGTGCTGCCCTGGCTCGATTCGACCGCGCGTGTGATCTGCGAGCCTCGCTTCTACGACGGCCGGCCAGCCGCTGCGGCCCCACGCTATGTTGCGCGCCGCCAGATCGATGTGCTGCGCAGCCTGGGCTTCCGCATACGCGCTGGCTACGAGTATGAGTTTTATTTGTGTAGTGCCGAGACCGGCGTTCCGCCCTATGCTGGCATCCAGATCTTCGCCACGCTGCGCAACGAGTTCGACGCAGCGTTCGTGCGCCAGCTCATCCGCGACCTGCGCGCCGTGGATGTGGACATCATTACCGCAAACGCTGAGTATGGTCCCGGCCAGCAGGAGATCAACTTCGCGCCCACTTGGGATATTGGCGCGGCCGATGCGGCATTCTCGTTCAAGCAGGGCGTCAAGGAGATCGCACGCCAGCATGGCTATGTCGCGTCGTTTATGACCAAACCCTACATCGATCAGAGCGCTAGTGGCTGCCATTTCCACCACGCGCTCTATCGCACCGACGACGATGCCAACCTCTTCGACGATCCCAGCAAGCCAGATGGGCTGTCGGACGTTGCGCGGCAGTTCATCGCCGGCCAGATCGCCCACGCGCCAGGGCTGACCGCGCTGTTCGCTCCGACAGTCAATTGCGCCAAGCGCTTCCGGCTCTACTCTTTCGCGCCTACCAACGCAACTTGGGGCCTGGAGAACCGCACCGTCGCCGTGCGGATCAAGGGCGAGCGCGGCGCGAACACACACGTCGAGAATCGCATCCCCTGCGCTGCCAGCAACCCCTACCTGGTGATGGCTGGCGCGATCGCGGCGGGCATCGATGGCATCCGCAACAAGCTTGAGCCGCCCGTGGCTGTTGCGGGTATGGCCTATGGAATGGCGGATGTGACTGATTTGCCGACCACACTCAGCGCGGCGCTGGACGCGCTGGAGGCGGATGTGGTGCTATGCGAGGCGCTGGGCGAGGAGTTTGTCAAGCTGTTCGTCGCCGTCAAGCGCCATGAGATCGGCAAGGCCAGCCGCGCGATCGAGGGCTTCGATACGCCCGGCTTCCGCGATACGGTTGACCCGTGGGAACGCGATGAGCTGTTCGAGTTTCTCTAGTTCATAGTTCAAAGTTAACAGTTAAGAATTACGAAACTTCCACAACTCTTAACTCTTAACTCTTAACTCGTCATGGCTGAATCGCTGCTCGAGGTCGATGGCCTCTCGAAGTCGTTTGCTGGCGTGCAAGCGCTGGACAGCTATACGCTACGCCTGGCGCCGCTGGCGATTTACGGCGTGATCGGGCCGAATGGCGCTGGCAAGACCACCCTGTTCAACCTGCTGACCGGCTTCCTCAAGCCGACATCGGGACGCATCCGGCTGCGCGGTCGCGATATCACGCGGCTGCCGGCCGCGCAGGTCGCACGGCTGGGCATGGCGCGCACCTTCCAGAACATCCGGCTGTTCGGCCAGCTCAGCGTGATCGATAACGTCAAGGCTGCGCTCCAAAGCCGGCAGCGCCACAGTTTGCTCGCTACGCTCACCTCAAGCCCAGCTTTTCTGCGCAGCGAGCGCGAGCTGTCCGAACAGGCCGCCGAATTGCTCGAGCGGGTTGGGCTGGTGGCACGGCGCGAGCACGTGGCGCGCAGCCTGCCCTACGGCGATCAGCGCAAGCTGGAGATCGCCCGCGCCGTCGCGCTCAGCCCCGTAATCTTGCTGCTCGACGAGCCGAACGCCGGCATGAACCCGAGCGAGACCGCTGAGTTGCTGGTTCTGATCCGGCGGCTGCGCGATGATCTGAAGATTACGATCGTGATCGTCGCACACGATATTCCGCTGGTGATGAACCTGTGCGACCGCATTCAGGTGCTAAACTATGGCAAGCTGATCGCCGAGGGCAACCCTGCGACCGTTCGCAATAACCCCGAGGTCATTGCCGCCTACCTCGGGACCACATAGTCCGTATTGCGTAATTCCTTGTCGCACCTTTACGCAATACGCAATACGAACATGCTGGAGTTACACGACATCCATGTCTCCTACGGCAGTATCCAGGCCTTGAACGGCGTCTCGCTGCAAGTGGATAAGGGCGAGCTTGTGGCATTGATCGGTTCGAATGGAGCCGGTAAGTCCACGACACTCAAGACTATCTCGGGCCTGCTGCGGCCGCGCCAGGGCAGCTTAGTCTACCAGGGGCACGAGATTACCCGTGCGCCGACCGATCGGATCGTCGGGCTCGGGATCTCGCACTGCCCAGAAGGGCGGCGTATTTTCGGCAGCCTGACGGTGCGCGAGAACCTGCTGCTGGGTGCGGTGCGACGCAAGGGTACGCTGACTGAAGACCTGGACCGGGTCTATGAGCTGTTTCCGCGACTGAAGGAGCGATTACATCAGGCGGGCGGAACCCTCTCAGGCGGGGAGCAGCAGATGTTGGCGATCGGGCGCGCGCTGATGAGCCGCCCGGCGCTGCTGCTGCTCGACGAGCCATCGCTCGGTCTGGCACCGCTGATGGTCGAGCGCATCTTCGGCGTCATCCGCGAGCTGAAGCTGCAGGGAACGACGATGTTGTTGGTGGAACAGAACGTCCACCATGCGCTCGATATAGCCGACCGCGCCTATGTGATGGAGACCGGCCGCGTGACACTCGAAGGGCCGGCGGGCGAGCTGCGGCGCAACCCGCTGGTCGAGCAATCCTACCTGGGCCGTTAGAACGTTGAAACGTTGAAACGTTGGAACGTTCTAACATTTCAACGTTCCCACGAATCGGGAGCATATGAGTCTGGTCTATTACGCCATCCAGCAGATCGTTAACGCCCTGAGCATCGGCAGCCTGTACGCGCTGATGGCGGTGGGGCTGGCGATGGTGTTCGGCATCCTGCGGCTGATCAACTTCGCCCACGGCGATATGATGATGGTTGCGGCCTACATCGCCGCGTTCGCGTTGTTCGCTGGCCTACCGCTGTGGATCGTCGCCGCGGTGATGATCGGCGGGACGGTGCTGGCTGGCCTGCTGATGGAACGCGTGGCCTACCGGCCGCTGCGCGGCGCGCCCGACGTGGCGCTGCTGCTGTCGTCGTTCGCGGTCGGCGCGATCTTGCAGAACGGCACGCTGCTGACGATGCGGCGCCTGGGCCGGCCCGATCAGATCGCCTTCCCCGCGCCGGCCGTGCTGAGCGGCGTGCTCACGCTCGGCCCGATCACCGTGCCACGGCTCAATATCGTTAGCCTGGTGGCCGGGGTGGTGTTGCTCATCCTGCTCTCGCTGTTCGTCACGCGGACGACTCTGGGGCTCTCGATGCGCGGCGCCGCCGAAGACCTGGACGCGGCGCGGCTGATGGGCATCAACGTCAACCGTGTGGTCGCCACAGCGTTCGCGATCGGGTCGGGGCTGGCGGCGGTGGCGGGGCTGCTGTTCGCGGTGCAGGCTGGCCAGGTCAACCCGTACATGGGCTTCTCGCCAGTGCTCAAAGCTTTCATCGCTGCGGTCATTGGCGGGTTCGGCAGCATCGCCGGCGCAGTGCTTGGCGGCTACGCGCTCGGCGCGCTGGAGGTGTTGTTGACTGCGCTGCCCGGTATTGGCGACATCCTGCCGCAGGGCATGGTCTCGCCCGGCGTCAAGGCGTTTTTGCAACAGTGGCTGCCTAGCTCGCTCTCCGGCTATCGCGATGCATTCGTCTTCCTCGCACTGATCCTGATGCTGCTGTTCCGGCCAAATGGGATCCTGGGGAAGCGCGGGCGGGACGAGCTTGGATAGGGCCTCAGGTTGACCTGAAGATCGACGATAGACGGTAGACGATAGACGATAGACTAAGCAAAGCATCGTCCATCGTCAATCGTCCATCGTCCTGAACGATGATTCAAGGAATAGAAGTGATCGACACCCGCCGCCTGCTCGGCCCCCTGGCCGCAATAATGCTGCTCGCCGCGCTGCTGTTCGCGCTCCAGGCGTCCGGCCTGGCGTTCTGGCAGGGCTTGTTCGTGAATTTGGGCATCTTCATCATCCTGGTTGTCAGCCTAAATCTGGCGAATGGCTTCACCGGCGTGTTCTCACTCGGCCACATCGGGTTTATGGCGCTGGGCGCGTATGGCGCGGCGATCCTCACGCTGCCGCTGCGCGAGAAGAAGCTCTACCTGCCCGACCTGCCGGCCTGGCTGGCCAGCATCCACCTTGATCAGCGGATCGGGGCCTTTCCAATCGGCTTCCTGCTGGCAACACTGCTCGCCGCAGCGCTGGTGGCGCTGCTTGCGCTGTTGGTCGGCATGGTGCTCATGCGGCTGTCGGGCCACTTCGTCGCGGTCGCCACGCTTGGATTCCTGATCATCGTCCGTGTCGTGCTGGTCAACGCCGACACGTTCACGCGCGGCTCGCGTACCTTCTCGAACGTCACGCCATACACCAACCTGTGGTGGGTATGGAGCTGGGCCGTGCTGGCGCTCTATGTGGTCTGGCGGCTGAAATTCTCACCGTATGGTCGGGCAATGTTTGCGCAGCGCGAGGATCGCGCCGCCGCTCAGGCGATCGGGATCGCGGTGATGCCACCGCGATTGCTGGCGTTCGTGGTCAGCGCGTTCTTCACCGCCGTGGCCGGGTCGTTGTTCGGCCACTTCCTCGGCTCGTTCTCGCCGGCCACATTCTACTTCGACCTGACGTTTCGAGTCGTGACCATGCTGGTCGTCGGCGGGATGGGATCGGTCAGCGGCTCGGTGCTCGGCGCGATCTTCGTGATCGGCATCTCGGAAGCGCTGCGGCGGACCGAGGACGTCACCCAGTTCTTCGGGATCAGCCAGATCGTCCTGGCCGTCATCTTTCTGCTGGTGATCATCTTCCGGCGCGAGGGGCTGCTGGGCCAGCGCGAGATACCGCTC
>DATFXE010000702.1:0-2662 GCA_035258585.1 Roseiflexaceae bacterium
GCTCGTCCACGGCGAGCAGGTACATACCGACGCCGGGCACCACGAGCTACGCCTGGAGCGCTGGCAACTGTGGGCGGATCGCGTGGGCGCGGCCGGCGCGCCCACGGCGCGTGAGGGCCGGATCGAGATCGAGGCGGCTGTGCTGGCGATCGGCGGAACCGCGGCGCTGCTGCCGTGGCCAAGCTGAGTCTGCGTATTGGTGGAAGAGCGCGGAGTTTGAAGAAAACAGGACTTGTGCTTTTTAGTAATTGATATATAATATCATCTATTCCTGAGACGCCACAATATTTAGCGTCCTGAAAGGGAATATAAAGGAGACTTAATACGTCGTTTGGGCGCCGAGGTCGCACCGCCGTATATCAACGATAATAGGTCTCATTAGTGATTATTTGGTTATAGTCTGGGAGGGGAGTCGGTGAGCATTAGAATGACCGCCCGACGCCGAGAGGCGTCCGCCTATCAGCCGTTGGTACTGTTGCTGCTGAGCGTCTTACTTGTTCCGCTGCTGGCCGCCTGTGGCGGTGGATCGGCCTCTGGCGCATCCACGCGTGTGCCAGATGCTCCCACAGCAGCGACTGCCGCCCCGGCGGCGAAGACGGTCAAGGTCGTCACGACCATGAGCATTCTGACCGATATGGTCAGGCATGTTGGCGGCGATCGGGTGGAGGCCGAGAATATCATCCCAATCGGCGCCGGCCCCGAGGATTACCAGCCGACGCCGCAGGACGCGCAAAAGATCGCCGGTGCGGATATCGTGTTCTACAATGGCCACGGGCTGGAGCAGTGGCTGGCCGACCTGTTCAAGAGCGCGGCCAGGCCGAATCAGCCGCAGATCGCCGTCTCCGCTGGCCTCGAGGCAGTCGATGTCGACAGCGCTGATTTCAAGGAAGGCAACCCGCATTTCTGGATGAGCGCAGCGTTGGGTGCAAAGTACGTCGAGAAGATCCGCGATGGCCTGATCCAGGTCGATCCGGATGGCAAGGATGCCTATGCCAAGAACGCCGACGGCTACATAAAGCAGCTGCTCGATCTTAATGCAGAGCTGAAGCGCCAGGCCGAGACCATCCCGCAGGCCGAACGCAAGATGGTGACCAATCACGATGCCTTCCCCTACTTCGCACGCGAGTATGGCTTTACGATCGTCGGCAATATTCTCGGCAACCCCGAGAGCGAGCCGTCGGCCGGCGAGCTGGCTCAGCTGGTGCAGCAGATCAAGGCGCAACACGTCAAGGCCGTTTTCTCCGAGTCACAGTTCAGCCCCAAGATGACCAGGACGATCGCCGAAGAGGCGGGGGTCAAGATTGTCTCGAACCTATACACCGATACGCTGGGCGATGCCGGCTCGGGGGTGACGACGTATGTCGATATGCTGCGCTACAACATGCAGGAAGTGGTCGAGGCGCTCAAGTAGCCCGGTTGGCACGTTGGAACGTTCTAACGTTCCAACGTTCCAACGAACGGTGAGCAGTAGTCATCTACTGTCGCGTAAACGCGACAGCTTGCGCCTCAACCCGAATGCCGGAGCATCAGATCGGACACGATTGGCCGGATGACGCTCGCTGACTACGAGACAACGGCCCACCAGCAGCAGACGGCCCAAGTCAGAGTCACAGACCGGGGAGATCGCTCTCCACCTTGCCACCGCTGGTATGCGTAGGAGCGACAGAGCGGATGTCCCTCTCCCCACCTGCATAGAGCAGTTAAAGGCATCCCCGCCACGGGGCGCCGTTTTGAAGGGGCGGGCTACGCGCACGGATGTGCTATGAGACTCATTATACAGCATTGGGAAGCGGAAGTCAATGATACTACTGACAGCAATGAACGCAGTCCCCCGCCGCCTGATCTCGGCGGTCCCCTGCGGAGGTTTTTATGGTTATGGATCATCCACGAATGGACACCTATAAGTGGCAGAATCCCAGCCCGCCGGCGCTGGAGGTGCGCGGCCTGCGGGTCAGGTATGGCGTAGAGCCGGTGCTGGAGGATGTCGGCTTCGCTCTGCCGGCCGGCCGGCTGGTGGGAATTATCGGGCCGAACGGCGCCGGCAAGACCACTATGCTTAAAGCCATCCTGGGCCTCGTGCCCATCGAGGCCGGCACGGTTGCGGCGGGCGGCGCGCCGATCACGCGGCGCGGCGGCCATGTCGCCTACGTGCCCCAGCGCGACGCGATCAACTGGCGCTTTCCGGCCAGCGTGGCCGACGTGGTGCTGATGGGGCGCTACGGGCGGCTGGGCTGGCTCAGGCGGCCTGCGGCGGCGGACCGCGCGATTGTAGAGCACTGCCTGGAGCAGGTCGGCATGGAGGCTTTCGCTGCGCGGCCGATCGCGGCGCTCTCGGGCGGCCAGCAGCAGCGCGTGTTCCTGGCGCGTGCGCTGGCGCAGGAGCCGGATGTGCTGCTGCTCGACGAGCCGATCAGCGGGGTAGACGCGCCGACCCAGGAGGCCATCCTGACGATCCTGTCCGATCTGGCCGCGCAGGATAAGACGCTGTTGATCACCACCCACGATCTGCGCTGCAACATGCAATATTTCGACGCGCTGCTGGCGCTCAACCGCCGCGTGATCGCGCTCGGCCCGGTCGAGCAGGTGCTGACGCCCGAAGTGCTGACGCGCACCTACGGCGTGCAGGTGGTGCTGGCGGATGGCACGACGGTTCGGCTGGGCG
>DATFXE010000703.1:0-9942 GCA_035258585.1 Roseiflexaceae bacterium
TGCCGTTGATCAAGCGACTCTTCCAGGAAGAGAGCGTCACGCACACCGGCACATACTACCATGTGCAGGATGCGCGCGTTGCACCCAAACCTGTGCAGCAGCCGGGTGTGCCTCTGGTGATCGGCGGCGGCGGACGGCGCATACTGAGCCTGGCCGCGCGGGAGGCCGACATCGTGAGCATCGACCCGATCGGCACCGCGGATGGGAAAAAGGATTTTGCGACGATCAGCGCCGAGGCGGTCGAGCGGCAGGTCGGCTGGATTCGCGAGGCGGCCGGCGCGCGATTTGACGCGCTGGAGCTGCACGTCCTGGGCTTTATGGCGAATGTGACCGACGATCGCCGCCACGGGGCCGAGCAGGCGATCGCCTTCCTCGACGGCGCGCCGCCGATGTTCGTCAACCATGCCGGTAAAACAGTCGCGGAGGTGCTGGCCTCGCCGCGCTGCATGATCGGCACGGTCGGTCAGATCGTCGAGGATCTGCTGGAGCGGCGCGAGCGCTACGGCATCTCGTATATCTCGGTGCTCGATTTCCCGTGGATGCCGTCGAATATCGACGCGCTGGCGCCGGTGGTGGCACGCCTCGCCGGGAAGTAAGGGTATCGGTGGCGGCGCGGTGGCGTGGCAGCGGGATCGTGCGGTCAGATCGAGCGCCTTGCGCCGCCGCTTGAGCCAGGCGCCGAATGAGGGAACGTCGCTCATCACCGCCTCCGCCGCGCTTTCCGCCGCCACGTGTCGTTTGACACGATTCATGTCGCCTCTGACAGATAATGGAAATCCGCCAAGTTTTGCGTCAAACAACACTCCGACATAAACATTCTTATCTCGGAGAGACACAAGCGTCATCATACCACACGATTCCCCGGTAACGGCCAAAGCTGGCGCCGACATGCCGGTAGGCAGGGGAGCGGGGGGCGCAAACTGTCGCAGCGCCCAGCGCGGCTGGTCTGCTGTACACAAGCATGGAGGAACCTTCCCAGCAAGGAGGGGACTGGCGCGCTGCGCTTCGATTCATTGCCCAGCGCAAGCGGCAACTGAATCGCAGACCGTTCGGTTCCTCCACCGGCCGTCCCTGCCAATGCCGTGACACTACCTCATTATGTTGGACTAGGTATTGCGTCTAGGTCCCAACAGCTGCCGTTCGTACAGTGTGCGATGTGCGTCGGCTTAGGCGTGGGGGCCGACGGTCACGGTGCCGACCGTCAGCTGGGGTGAACCTCCGAGGATCTCCCCGACACGCTCCACCTGCTCGTCGAGCGCGCGGCGCTGCGCGGTGGTGAGCGTGTCCAATGGCTCCACCGTGATCGCGATCTTCCGGCCGGAGCGACGCTGGTGCCAGACCCCGGCGGCCATCCCGTCGATCAGCAGCACCGGAAAGTTCCCGGCCTGGCTGCCGGCAAGTGCCCGCTCTGCCGCTCGCCCTGGGAAGACCTTCTGGCGCGGGTGGCAGCCCACCACATAGGCGTCGAAGTAGGGCAGCAGCCGCACGCCCTGAGCTGCGCTGGACAGTGCCGCGGTGTCCCCAGCTACCACCCATGCACGGGTGCCGTCGAGCTCGACCTGCTGGAGCTCGCCGGAGAGCGAGTCGAACAGCTCCGTCGCCCATCCCCGTGGAGCAGCCAGCCACTGCGCGAACTGCTGGGGTGTGGCTGGTCCGTACGTATACAGATAGTGCTTTACGACGTCGGCGAGGGCGGTCTGTCCATCCGCAGGTCGGAACCCAGGCAGCCAGCGGCGTGGGTTGGTGTAGGTGACCGTGCGGCCACGGGTAGGGGCGAAACACAGCGCGCCGCGGTTTGCCGCCGTGGCCTGGGCCTGACGCCAGCGCGGCCACATGCCCTGGAACGCGGGCATAACCAGGTCGCCGGCCCACGGCCCGACACGCTCGACGAGCGCCTCGGTCAACTCATCGGCGGTCAGCGCGGTATCCTCGAGTATGACTGCGATCGCCTCGACGACTGCATCAGTTTGTTCGGGTGTCAGCCGTACGTCCTGCTGAAACGGGCTCGGGGAGGGCGGGATCGCCGACAGCGCACCAGTCCACATCGGCAGGTCAGCCGCGGAGAGTAGATGCACGGTGCCGCGTGGTCCGAACGTCTTGATCAGGCTGTGCTCGGTCCACACGCCTTCCTGTACATTTGTGCGGGTCATGCCAGCGACCCGCAGCCCGATCGACAGCTCGGCGGCGGAAAACACTTGTGCGTGCACGCCGCAGATGGCGCTGACGACGTCGGCAGGCCGGGCGTCCTGCGCCGGGGCGGATAACGCATGCCGCTCCAGACGCCGGGCGCAGACCTCCGGCCAGGACATGCGCGACACCGCAGTCATATCGTTCGGCATCGAACAGTTCTCCTTCCAACACAGTTGATGTGCGCGTCGACGGCGCTGGTGCTGGCCAGCTTACCATAGAGTGCCACGCCACGCCACCGCACGATCGGCCGCGCCACCTCCCTGATATAAATTTGGGAGGGGTTGGGGAGGGCCAGCCCTCCCCAACCCCCTCCCGCCCAATTCATATGTGTTGTTCACCGCTTCGCGAAGCGAAGCTTGCCGAAGAACGCTCGGATATCGCCCGTGAGGAGGTCGGGCACCTCCATGGCCGGGAAGTGGCCGCCGCGCTCGAATTCCGACCAGTGCTCAATCTTGTGCTCGGGGTCCAGCAAGCGCCGGGCGATGGGGTCTGCACCGAACACAGCCCACCCGGTTGGAGCGGGTCCCTCCTCGCCCCATTCCTGGGCGTGCATGCTCTCGTAGAGGGCGTGCGCGGCCGAAGCTCCGCTGTGGGTGAGCCAATAGATGCTGATGTTGGTGAGCAGCTGATCACGGTCGACGGCGTCCTCAGGCCGCTCAGCGGCTGGATCGGTCCATTCCTTGAATTTCTCGGCGATCCAGGCCAGCTGGCCGATAGGTGAGTCGGTGAGCGCGTAGGCCAGGGTCTGCGGGCGGGTGGTCTGAATCTGGAGGTAGCCCATCCCATCCATTGCGGTCTGCTTCATCCGTTCCACGCGCTCCTTGTCGGCCTCGGAAAGGCCGGGGGTCGCGGTGGGATCGCCCGAGAACATCGCGAACGACACCGCGGTCGGCGGATCGCTGGTCACGTGTATGCCGACCACGCGGTCGGGGTCGATCGGGCTCAGGCCTCCAGCTACGCCCGCGCCGATATCGCCGCCGTGGGCGCCGTAGCGCTCGTACCCCAGGCGACGCATCAGCTCAGCAAAGGCCTTGGCGATGCGACCCGTTGTCCATCCCGTTTCCCGGACCGGTGTAGAGAACCCGAAGCCCGGGATCGACGGCACGACCACGTGGAAGGCGTCGGCCGCATCCCCGCCGTGGGCGCGCGGATCGGTGAGCGGACCGATCAAGCGCATGAACTCGGCGATCGAGCCAGGCCAACTGTGGATGAGTATGAGCGGTAGGGCGTCGGGTTCACGCGAGCGGACATGCAGAAAGTGGATGGTCTGGTTGTCGATCTCGGTCGTGAATTGCGGGAACTGGTTCAGCTTGGCCTCGTGCTGGCGCCAGTCGTAGCTACTCCGCCAATACTCGGCCAGTTGCTTCAAGTAATCGAGTGGCACCCCCCGACTCCAGCCGACGCCGGGTACCTCGTCGGGCCAGCGGGTGCGGGCCAGCCGCTCGCGCAGGTCGTCCAGGTCGGCTTGGGGGATGGCAATGGCGAATGGTTGGATAGTCATGGCAATGCTCCTTCTAGCATCAACAGAAACTTCTCTGCCACTTATACTTTAGCAGGAGTAGCGGTCACGGTCAGTCCTACATTCGCTGGGAACAGGTGTCGAGCGCATCGCCCGACACCTGTTCCGAAGGATGGTGTGCCGCGAAGATCAGCCGGCCGCGACCTCCACGGCGACGGTGCTCAGGTCCAGGTGCTCGGCCCTGCTCGTTGCCTGAGCTGGCCTGGCTGCGCGTGCGGCCGGGCGGACGAAGCGCCACGCCAGCGCCAGCGCGCCGGCGATCAACACCGCCCCCACCGCGAACGGCGCGCCAGGGAAGTAAATCGGCGCGCTCGGCGACACGAAGTACGCGAAGACGTTCGTAGCGATCAGCGGCCCGACGACGCGGGTTATGCTCAGCACGCTCGTCAGCGCGCCCTGCTCGTCCTCGCCGACGCTTGTGCCGATCAGCGCCTGTGAGGCCGGTGTGTCCAGGGCGGCCAGGCTTGAGACCGCGATGATCAGGTAGATCATCCAAACCTGCGGGGCGAGTGCGCAGGCGAGAAACGATAGCACACTGACCGAGAGATCGACCAGGATGCTGCGCCGCTCGCCCAGGCGTCGCACCGCCGGCCCAACCAGCAAGCTCTGTACCAGCGCTGCCAGCAGCCCCATCACAGCGAACGTCACCCCTGTCTGAGCGGTCCCCCACCCGAAGCGCAAGGTGGTCGAGCAAATCCAGCTGCGCCACCGCTACCTCGCGCTGATCCTCGACGGTCTCCGCGCTGCGGCAGCACCGCTCCCTGGCCCTGCGCCGCACTGGGAAGAGATGAGCCGCCGCTACGACGGCTGATACGAAAAGCGATACCTTTTCCACGACGCCAGAGCGCCTCAGGGCGCGCTATTTGGGCGTCAACTGCGTTCTTAACGAAGGGCGAAGCGTCGCTATTCGGCCTTCGTCCTGCGGCGTTCGTCGCAACCCTCTACGGATTTGAGACCATTTCAAAGCGGGGGCAGCTACGCCGCTCGTGCTGCTGAAACGTCTGTACTGGTGATCACGTCGATTGGGACATCGACCTCGGCGAGCGAGTGGAAGACGTGCTCGCCGAAGAGCTCGCCACCGCGTGGGTTGACGCGCACAATCCGCTCGCCCTGAGCTTGCAGATAGCGCGGTATCCGGTGGGCCGCTTTCGTTTCGTCCGCCGAGGCGCCGACTACTGCGATCGTCCGACTTTCGGCGTAGATGCGTAGCAGCAGCCCCAGCCCACCAAGCAGTTCGCTAATCCCACTAAATGTGGTCAGAGAGCGTGGCACGGTCTTGACCCACGACAGGCTTGCCTTGGCGCGCTCATACTGAAAGGCCTTCATCACCCCGGCCATCAGAAACATCCCACCCAGCAGCACCTGCACGATCCACAGTGCAATGTTCATATGCAACCTCCCCTTGCAAGAATGAACCATATCTGTTGGCTAGTCAACAGATGTTGCCAATAATATGTAGGATGGCTATACCGCTTGTCAATCAGCAGATCAGCAGTTACGTCGCTTAGACAACAGCAAGGGTAAAATGTCGGTTAGTGCCGATCGCACTCTAGCCACCTAGCGATCACACGATTGCAGGATTTGCGTCCTGGCGCAGTATCTGCATAGCGAAGCCCAATCCCGAAGATGAACAGACTACCACGCCGCGCAGCACACGAGCGCGCTAGCTGCTTACCGCCACGGCTGCGGACGCCAAACATGCACACAATAGGTGTTGACTAGACAGCGTTTGTCATGTATAGTAGACTAAGCGGTACTGGGATCGGTACTAGAAGCACGTGTGTGATACTGCTGGCAAACTCGCCAGGTGGGGGTGCGGGGGCCGCTGGCCCCCCGAGACGTTTCTTTTTTGCGCCTGGTTCGGGCGGCAAAGCCGCCCGAACCAGGCGCAAAACCAAATGCATCTTGGAGGGCAAAGCCCTCCAAACCTCCCATCTGAGTAAGCCAGCAGTATCATGTGTAGCGATGTGGGCAACAGAGGAGCGCGAGATGGTAGCGACGAGCAGCAGAATCGACCCGCGGGTCAAGCGCACGCGCAAGCTGTTACTGGATGCCTTTATGGGCGTGATAGCCGAGAAGAGCTTTGACGAGATCACGGTGCAGGATATTACGGCGCGCGCCACGGTCAATCGCGCCACGTTCTATGCTCATTTTGTCGACAAGTATGCGCTGGTCGACGAGCTGATTCGCGAGGGCTTCACGCAAATGCTGCAGCAGTGCATGGCCACACCCGCCCACAGTACCGAGGAGCAGGTGCGGCGCCTGATCCGGGCGGTGTGCGATTACTGGACGGAGCTGCACTCGCAGTGCAAGCATAGCTACCCGCTGTTTGATTCACTGGTCGAGGCGCAGGTGAAGGCCCAGCTGCGCGAGCAGGTGCGCAGCAGCATGCTCGCTCGGGGCGGGCCACGCTCGCACAGCCATCCGCGCGTCGAGCTGCTGGCCACAATCGTCAGCTGGGCGATCTATGGCGCGGCGCTGGAGTGGAGTCAGCGGATGGGCGGCCAATCAGCCGAAGCATTCGTTGAGGAAGCGCTGCCGCTGATCGCCGCTAGCATTGCCGCGTTTGAGGAGCGTGCACGCTAATTGTATTGGAGGACCGCAGGCGAGAGCGGCGCAACGCTGATGTGGTTCCATAGCTTGAGGAGTTATCGATGACTGATACGGTTCCGACCTTGAGTGGCGGCGATAGGACCGACGCCGATTTCCTGGCCCGCGCGCCCGAGTTGCGCCGCCTGGCCCTGTCTGTGGCCGAGGTGGCACAGATGACGCCGCGCACTCGTCGCTTGCGCCTGACAGGGCCTGACCTGGCGGACTTCAGCTACGCGGCGGGCCAAGACCTGATGGTGCTTGTGGATAGATCAGGCGGCCGCCTCATCCGTCGCCGCTACACGATACGACGCTTCGACCCGACTGCCCGGCTGCTCGACCTGCACGCGATCGTGCACACGGACGGCCCGGGCGCCCGCTGGGCGCTGGGGTTGCGGCCCGGCAACACAGTGGAGGCCATCGGCCCCCGAGGCAAGATCACGTTGGCCGCGGGCGCTGCCTGGCACCTCTTTATCGGCGACGATGTGGCCGTCCCGGCCATGGCTGCCATGGTTGAGGCGTTGCCTGGCGGGGCGCGAGCCGTCGTCTTGGCCGAGGTAGCCGACGCCGCCGAGGAACTGCCCGTGGCAGCGCCCGCCGGGGTGGATCTCGATTGGACATGGCTGCACCGCGGCAAGCGCGCTCCGGACGACCCCTCGGCGCTGCTGGCGCTTGTGGCCAAGAATAGCTGGCCGGACGAAGCGGGTCACGCCTACGTGGCTGGCGAGGCCGCGGTGGTGGCAGCGCTGCGGGCGGCGCTGCTGGAGCGGGGCTTCAGTCCAGAGAGCATGGATGCCAAGGCGTATTGGGGCCGCGGTCGGGCCAATGCCAGCCACGGCGAGCCGCTGCGCTGAGAAGGACAACGACGAGAACGCGATACAAAGGAATACTTCAGGGAGCGCCGTCAGCTGGGCAGCGGTCGCAGCGCTGGGTGCTCCCTACCGCACTGTCAGCGCGAGATATTCCTTCCACTCCCCCGTCCCGGCAGCCGCAGCCACCCGCACACTTACGGCTGCGCCGGTGCCCGGCAGATCCACGCCGTTGGCAGCCCCATACTTTGCATTCACGATCAGTGTGTTGTTGGCGATATTCTGATCCACCCGCACCACCAACGTCTGCGTCACCGTCGCGCCGACCGCGATCGTGGGCACACTCCACTGCACCATCCCTGCAGTCAGCACGCCGCCGCCCGAGGCGCTGACAAAGCTCGAACGCAGTGGCAGCGTATCGGTCAGCGTCACCGCGTGGGTGATCACTCGGTTGGCGTTCAACGCCAGGGTGTAGGTGATTAGCCCGCCGGGCGCGACCTGGAGCGGCGGGCTGGCACTCTTCGTCAGTGTCAACTGGCTCAGATTGCTGAGCGGCCCAGCGACCGCGAGCGCGTAGGGCTGCACCGCGATCGGCACGTTGTAGCCACGCACCTCCACGCTGTACCGACCGACCGGCGGGTTGTCGATCACAATCCCCTCGACGTTATTGATCCGATCGCCGCTCGGCACATTGTTTCCATAGTAGGTCACGCCGCCCGGCCCGATCACCTTGAGGTCGAGATCGTTGACCAGCTGCCGCGCGGCGCTCAGCGAGGCCGGCGGGTCGCTCCAGGCGAGCATGATCCGCAGCGGCTGCGCGCTGCTCAGCACCTCGAGTGGGTGCGCGGCCGTGTGCGTGTAGGTCACCGACTGGCTGGTCGCGAGACCGGCCCTATGATCGTCCACCCACAACGCGTAGGGCGAGGGCGCGTCCATGAAGCCCAGATCGACGCGGCCCCACCCGCTGACAGTATTCGGGCGGGTCAAGGGGATCTCCTGAGTCGCGCCAGTGCCGTATTGTCCTGGCGCCATGTCGTGGGTCGTATCGAGCAGTGTGGCCTTGACCGCCGCGGCGCTGGGGTTGATGATGCCATGCGCGGCCAGCCACTGGCGCACCAGCACGCCCGCACCGGCGGCCAACGGCGTGGCCATCGACGTGCCGCCCGAGTAGGCATAATTGGCGTCGTAGTCGCCCCAGAGCGAGCTTGCGCCAGGGTAATGCGACTTGTTCGACACAATATTGGTGCCGGGTGCGACCAGGTCCGGCTTGACCCGCCCATCGTCGGTAGGCCCACGCGAGGAGAAAGCAGCCATGCCTTCGGGGTTGTCGGACGGTAGATCGGTGGCGATCGGCTGAGTGCCGAAACACAACGCGGTAAGATCAAAGTAGAACCACGGAAGCTGGCTATAGCCGCCGCTGGCCCGCTGGCTCTCGGCAGCGCCCACCGTAATGACATTTTTCGCCGTGCCGGGGTAGAGCAGCGAGTCGGTGTCGATGACACCGTTGCCGCCCGTGCACAAGCCGTTCGCCCCAAGGACGCCATCCCGGCCCTCGTTGCCCGCCGCGAAGAAGATGGCCATGTCCTGATGGTCCCAGATGAACTGGTCGGTGCGCTGCGCACCATAGGGATAGCCGCCGTATTGCCCTGGGCCTGGCTGCGACGCGCTGGGATCGCCCCAGCTATCGGTGTGCAGGCGCGCCCCATCGGCATATGCCTGAGCGAACAGCTTGTAGTAGTCGGGGTCCAGGCCGATGACGTTGCCGCTTGAGTCGGCCTCGAAGGCTTGAATGACCATCCCGGCCTCCGGCGCGACGCCAGCGAATGAGCCGGCGTATTGGCGCTGTGCGGGGTGAGCGCCCGACTGCACGCCCGCGCCCACGGCCGAGCCAGTGATGTGCGTGCCGTGGCCGAAGTTGTCGCCGAGGTCGCCGCCGGCCGAGAGCACATGGGTCGCGACGATCCGGCCGGCGAAGTCGGGGCTGATCGTCGCCAGATCACCGGTGTCAAGCCCCGAGTCGGCTACGGCGATGACCTGGCCGGCGCCGTACAGCCCGCGCCCCAGCCAGGCCGAGTTCACGTGCATGATCCCGCGCGCCACGTCGTTGAGCAGGCGCGGGCGTGTCGCCGGCTCGATCCAGCGCACCGAGGGCAGCGCGGCGATCCGGAGGAGCGAATCCGCGCGCGACAGTTCGCCGGCGCTCAGCCCGATCGCACGCAGATCGCGGCCGAGCGTGCCCTGGTCATCCGGCCAGCCCACCACCCTGACTTGGCCGAGCGAAGTATCGCCGCGGGCCAGCGCCTGCAGCAGCGCTGGCGCGAGCTTGTCGGCGGCGGTGAACGACACGCGAGCATACACCTGGGGCAGGGCGGCGGCAGTGGCCAGCTGCGCCGGGCTGCCGCGCACCAGGTAGGCGAAATCGGGCAGGTACTCCAGCACGGTCACGCCGGTCTGTTCAAGTGCAGCGCGATCTTCGCGCGCGATCGGGCCGCGAAACTGAAAGATGGCGTATGGGCTTGCGCCAGTGGAGGCCAGCGCGAGCGCGGACACGACGGGCGGGTGCCTCGCGTTCTCCAGTATGGAGCGATGGAGCCACAGCCGCGGCGCGGGCTGAGCGGCACCAACACTCCGAAGCGATGCCACAAACAGCACGGCGACGAGAATCGGCAGAGAACGGCGCATACGCTTCTCCAGACAATGGCAGAGAGCACTGGCGGACTCATCTCCAAGCGCACGGCAAGATTCTGGGGACCTGCCAGCGGGCGGAGACCATCTGGTCACCGTCGCGCATCATTACCGTCAGCGCGGTGGCGAGCGTCTGGACACGCTGGCGGG
>DATFXE010000704.1:0-6337 GCA_035258585.1 Roseiflexaceae bacterium
CACCGCCCAGAACATCACCGATCCGAGCGACCCGCTCTTCAAGGAGGAATGGGCGCTCGATATCGTCGGCGCGACCTGCGCCTGGCAGACGACCACCGGTAGCCCTAACGTCACCGTCGCGATCGTGGACAGCGGCGTGGATATGAAGCACCCCGACCTGGTCGGCCGGCTGCGCGACGACGGGCACGACTTCGTGGACGGCGACGACGACCCGAGCGACGAGAACGGCCACGGCACCAACGTCGCCGGGATCATCGCCGCGACGCTGGACAACAACGAGGGCGGCGCGGGCCTGGCGCCGGGGGTGATGATCCTGCCGGTGCGGGTGATGAACGCGAAAGGCTACGGCTCGGATCGGGCGATCGCCCGCGGGGTACGCTACGCCGCGGACAAGGGCGCGAAGGTGATCAACCTCAGCCTGGGCGCGACCCTGACGATCGACGCTGACACGGTCTCCGAGCAGGTGACCAGCGCCATTCGCTACGCGCAGGACAAGGGCGCACTGGTGGTGGTGGCGGCCGGCAACGACTTCCTGCCGCTCGAGAACGCGATTGTGGGCGAGAACCCGGATGTGCTGGTGGTGGCCGCCACCGATCAAGATGATGTCAAGGCCGACTTCTCGAACTCCGGCCCGTGGATCGGCATCACCGCGCCGGGCGTGCATATTCTCTCGACCATGCCGACCTACGATGTCTACCTGACCAGCCAGGTCCCGCGCGACGAGCGCTTCCGGAAAAACTACGACTATATGACCGGCACCTCGCAGGCCACGCCACTGGTCTCAGCCCTAGCCGCGCTGATCTTCTCGGCTCACCCAGATTGGGATGCTCACCAGGTCGAGCAGGCGATCAAGGACCATGCCGCCGATATCTCGCGCCAGAACGCAACGCTGGCGCGCCAGGGCTACCTGGGCAGCGGCCGGATCGATGCCTGCCAGGCGCTCAGCGAGGACCAGGCGGCCGCCCCGACGCCCCAACCGCCCGAAGCGCCGACGCCCGCGCCCGACAGCGCCGCATCCGGCGCGCCCACGCCGACAGCCATGCGCCCAACCCCGCGGCCCACCGCCGTGCCGGCGGTCATCGCCGCACCCGCCGCGCCAGGCACGACATCCGGGGGGCGCGCGCAGCTTGGGCGCGACCTACTGATTATTCTCGGGGTATTGGGCTGCGGGATGCTGGTGCTGTTCGGCTTCTTGCTGTTCGTGCTGATTGGCGCCACCCGTCGGCCACGTGTGAGGCCGGCGGCGCTGCCGGTGTATGCCCCGCCGCCGGCCGGGACGCCTGGGGCGCCGGTGCAGCGGCAGCCGGCCGGTCCTCTGCCGCCAGCAGCCTGGGGCCAGCTCAGCGTGATCGCCGGGCCGTCGCTGGCGCGCGTCTACCCGGTCGGCGGGTCGGGGGCGCTGATCGGGCGCGGAGAGGACTGCGCCGTGATGCTGCTGGGCGACGGCACGGTCTCGCGGCGCCACGCACTGATTCGCGGCGACGGGCGGCGGGTGACCGTCGAGGATGCCGGCAGCACCCACGGCACCTACATCGGCGGCCGGCGCGTGACAGCGGCTGTCACGCTTCAGCGCGGCGATGTCATTCAGGTCGGGCAAACGCTCCTTCGGTTCGACCAGTAGGCAGTCGCCAGAAAGCAGTAGGCAGCATCTCTGAACAACCACAAGTATCATAGGATCGACTGCCTACTGCCTACTGCTTACTGCCTCCTGGCCTCTAGATCCAGCATTCTCAACCCCGCGTAATTCTGCCAGGAGTATTGCACAGCTCGCCCCTCTGCTATAATAGGCGCGGCAAGAAACACAGCGTCGGAGCGACAACCACATGGCTGACGAGGAGCGGCGGCTCGTCGAGGTTGCCCAGCGCGGCGATGTCGAGAGCTTCAACGGGCTGGTGCGCCTGTACGAGGGGCGTGTGTACAACCTGTGCTACCGCATGCTTGGCGACACCGACAGCGCCGCCGACGCCGCGCAGGATGCATTCCTGTCGGCTTTTCGCAATTTGCATGGCTTTCGTGGCGGCTCGTTTCGCTCGTGGATGCTGCGGATCGCCACCAATACCTGCTACGATGCGCTGCGAGCACGTAAGCGCCGCCCGTCGGTCTCGCTCGATGTCGAAACCGAAGACGAAGAAGACTCCTCGCCGCTTCAGATCGCCGACACCGCCGAATCGCCCGACGACTTTGCCCTGCGTCGCGAGCTGGCGCTGGCGATCCAGGGCGGCCTGACCGCTCTGCCGGATGAGCAGCGGATCGTGCTGATCCTGAGCGATATTCAAGGGCTGGCCTACGAAGAGATCGCCCAAATCACCAACAGCAATCTCGGCACGGTGAAGTCGCGTCTGAGCCGCGGGCGAGCGCGTCTGCGCGAGGTGCTGAAGGCTGGGGAACTCTTGCCCGCGCGCTACCGTCATGAGAGCGAAGGGTAAAAAACATATTCCAAATTACGTGTTGCATAGTATTCTTATAAGCGCAATTCGTAATCCGATAAGGCGATGACGATACATCCGGACCCACAACTGAATGATGCCGACCTGGAACTGCTCTCGGCCTATATCGACCGACAGCTCGACGACGGCGAGCGCGCGACCGTGGAGCGGCGCTTGAACGACGAGCCAGCCCTGCGCGGCGCGCTGGAGGAGCTGCGCGCGACGGTGGCACTGCTGCGCGATCTGGAGCCTGTCAAGCCGCCGCGCTCCTTTACAATCGCGGCGCCCGTGGCCGCGCCACGCCGCGCCTGGTCCTTCTCATGGCCGGCGCTCGGCTCGGCGCTCATAGCGATGGTCTGCCTGCTGACCTTCGGCTATTTGCTGATCCGCAGCGGCGGCAGCGGCGGCACGACGGCATCAGCGCCCGCGCCCATACAAGAAGCCGCGGCGGCTACCGCCGCGCCGCCGGCTGGTGGCGGGGCTGCGCCAAATACTTCGGCAATGCGGCAGGCCACAGGCGTGACCGCGGCGCCAGCGGCAGCCGCGCCGACCGCCGCAGCCGCTGCCGAAGCGCCTGCCGCCCCGATGGCCGCGGCAGAGCCAACCGCGGCGCCAGCAGCCGCCCAGGCGCCGATGGCTGCCGCGGCGGCTACGGTCACGCCAGCGGCAACGCCGATGCCTGCCGAAGCGCGGACGGCTCTGGCGGAGACAAGCGGCGCTGGCGCAGCCGCCGATGGCACGGCCCCAACCAAGGCAGCGCCCCCGGCTGGCGCGGCGCTCGAGACCACAACCGCGCCGCAGCCGCCGGCCGCAGCAGCGGCTGCGACATCGGAGCACCCGTATAATGCTACGGTGGCCACATCCGGTATCTCGTCTCCCGGTACAGTTCCGCTGGAGCAACCTCCGGCCGCCAATAGCGCGCCAAGTGGAGCAAGGGGCAACGGCGCCTTGATCGTCGGCGCGGCCGTGGCGCTGGTGATTGTGGCCGGGATCGTGCTGGTATTGCGACGAAGAGGACGTAGATGATTGTAGATTGCAGATTGCAGATTGACTTTATGCAATCTGCAATCTGCAATTGTACGGTAAACGATGATTCCATCCGAAGAGCTTCCGGTCAGCCCGGATATTGTATCGCCGGCTGCCTCCAAACGGCCCCTGAACTGGCGCAACTGGCTTAGCCCGATCCTGCTCGGCCTGCTGGTGACGGCGGCCAATATCGGCATCTACTGGCTCAACATCGATTATCGGATCTTCGGCGCGTATGCCTACCTCGGCGTCTTCATCGTCACGCTGATTGCGAATGCGACGACGATTGTGCCGGTGCCGTATATCACGATTGTGGCCTGTATCGCCGGCCAGAGCAATAGCCTGGTGCTGGTGGCGCTGGCGGGCGCGTTGGGCTCGGCGCTGGGCGAGTCAGTCGCCTTCTTCATCGGCCGATCGGGGCGCACTATCGCCGAAGAGACACGCTTCTACGGCTGGGTCAAGCAGCAGTTGCGCCACCCGTGGCGCGCTTTTGTGGTACTTTTCGGGCTGGCAGCTCCGATCAACCCTGCGTTCGATGTCGCCGGCCTGGCCGCTGGCGCGCTCGGCGTTCCTTACTGGCTGTTTTTCACCGCGGTGTTCATGGGCCGCCTGATTCGCTTCTGGCTGATCGCGCTTGCCGGCGCGCAGTGGTGCACCAGCGGCGGAACGCAGTAATTGCTGTGCGGCGCGCAAAATAAAAAGGGCGCGGGTGCTGGTGCGGGGCTGCGCAGCGGCCCCGCACCAGCACCCGCCACCAGCAACGGTGGAGCGCTGCGTCGGCAAAAAGAAGACCTATCCGGACCGAGCGCCCCATCTGCGGGAACGCAGCAGCGTGCCTAGTGCCACTAGAAGCATCGCTAGTGCCGCAACCAACGCGAGCGGGGCGCCACCATCCTCACCCGTCGTCGGCAGAGCTGCCGGTGCTGGCGCAGCGGCAGGCGCCGGCGCGGCGGCCGGGGCAGCAGCGCCAACCGGGGCCACCACGAACCAGACATTGTTTACTCCTTGGCCCTTGGTGTCGCCAGGATTTGTGTCGGGGGCATAGTAGTACAGCGGCTTGCTCTCATAGGTCACCTGGCGATTGCCGTCGTTGCGAACCGTCACGCCGATCTTGCCGCCGATGCCGTCGAGGGCTGGCTCGACATTGCCGACCAGCAGCGGCGGCCAGAAGTTGGCGCACCCGCCGTAGCACAGACTGCGCCCCTCGCTATCGCGCGTGAACGTATAGAGGGTTCGGCCATCTTTGTCGGTTATGAAAGGGCCGAGCGCGTCGTTCCGCGATGCGCGTACCAAGACGCCCTGGTTGCCGACAGTCGTGGTGTTGGGGTGAACGATAAACCAGACATCGCGGATGAGCTGCCCATTCGTGTCGCCCGGCTTGGTATCGGCGTGGTAGTAGTAGAGCGGCATGCCGTTATACATCACCTGGCGCGTGCCATCGGTACGCGTTAGGACGCCCAGGAGATTCCCGTTGACACCTTCGCCGGCCACCGGGTTGCCATCCGAGATCAACAGCGGCGGCCAGGAAGTCGCGCACTGGTTGTAGCAGGCGCTGCTCGTGTTGACGCTATCCCTGGTGAAACGGTAGAGCGTGCGCCCGTCGCCGTCGGTTAGAATATTGCCCAGCGTAGGATTGCTGGCCATGTTGACGGTGACGCCCTTGGCGAACGCGAGCGGCGTTGCCATCAGCATCAGCGCAACCATGAGCAGCAGCGATAGTGTACTCCAACGTACTCGCATTTTCACCCTCCTAATACACAGCAGCCTAGATAGGCCTATTGTTTGCGGCGAAGATTGCTGAGGCGATCAGGCGATGGCAGTGCGCCGCCCAAAGGTCACTCAGGCACCTCACCTCACAACCTTTGGGTGCATGTCAGTCGAATCGTGCGTGAGCTGCTCAATCGATTTCAGGCGCACGACCGCCCAGAGGGTGGCCGGCACACCCCTAAGCGCTGCACGCGTCGTCTATTGGGCAGATCTGTTGTTAAGAGTATTCGTAATTCATCGCCAAATTGTATCTCTCAGTATCTTTGCACTTATAACAAAGGGGCCGGTAGGGAGGTCCAGGAGGGCCTGTGGCCCCTCCTGGACCTCCCCTGCGCTCACAAAGGTAGGTAAGAAGGGCTGAGCCCTTCCTGATGCCTTTTCTGGTCGTCGTACTGACGGCAAGGCCGCCAGTACGACGACCAGAAAAATCTGATCTGGGGGCGGCAAAGCCGCCCCCAAACCCCAAGTGTTAAGATTACAAGAATAGTGTCTCTGCCGATCTCGATCTTATATCGAACTTGTCTAGAAATGAGGCCATGTGGAGCTACAGCACCATGTTATACTAGTGAAGTAATTCACGATCTTGGCAGGATAGGAGGTGACATGTCGGACTTTTTAGCCGCCCGATCGCAGATGGCGATGTCGCTGGCCTTCCACATCATATTTGCCGCCATCGGCATCGGCATGCCGCTGCTGATGGTGATCGCCGAGGGCCGCTGGCTGCGCACGAGCGACGAGGTCTACCTGACATTGGCGAAGCGCTGGGCCAAAGGTACCGCTATTCTATTCGCGGTTGGCGCGGTCTCGGGCACGGTGCTCTCGTTCGAGCTGGGGTTGCTCTGGCCCGGCTTCATGCGCTACGCTGGCGCGATCATCGGCATGCCGTTCTCGCTTGAGGGGTTCGCGTTCTTCACCGAGGCGATCTTCCTAGGCATCTACATCTACGGCTGGAAATACGTATCGCCGCGGGTGCACTGGCTTTCCGGGGTGATGGTGGCCCTCAGCGGTGCGCTCTCGGGCGTCTTCGTAGTTACCGCCAACGCCTGGATGAATTCACCGACCGGCTTCCGGCTCCAAAATGGCCAGCTGGTGGATATCGATCCGATCGCGGCGATGTT
>DATFXE010000705.1:0-5366 GCA_035258585.1 Roseiflexaceae bacterium
ACTCATACCACATTCCACCCGCGCAGCCGCGCCGCATGGAGTACGGCGATCACGGTCATCCCATCGCGAATCTCGCTTTTGAGAACCAGATCGAGCACTTGTACGAATGGCATTGAGGCGATCTCCAGAAACTCCGTCTCATCGGGGAGTAGCGCGGCTGGCGTCAGGTCGTAGCCCAGGTAGAGATGCGCCGTCTCATCGCAGACGCTCTTAGAGGTATAGTAGCTGCTGATCCACTCCAGCCGCTCAGCTGAGTAGCCGACCTCTTCCCGCAGCTCGCGCTGCGCGGCTGCCAGTGGGTCTTCGTCCGCCAGTACCCCACCGGTGGGCATCTCCCAACGATGATTCTCACTCTGGACATAGCGGTACTGGCGGACCATGAGCACATGGTCGTCATCCAGGAATGGCAGCACGCCCACGCACTGGCCGAATGTCACCACCCCATAGATGGTAGTCCGTCCGTCCGGCAGCTCGGCAATGTCTTCGCGCAGCTGGGTCCATTTATTGGCATAGATCGGCCGGCTGCTCAGTGTTTTCCAGGGTTTTGGCGGCATAGCAAGGACAACGTTCGAACGATTTACCAGACCACCAGGCACGTCTCAGTTCTCCGGACGCCCACGGCGCCCGCAATGCCGGTGGTGACTCAGTTGCCCAGCGACTGCATGTCGGGGCTTTCGACGAATGCGATCAGATCGTAGCGCCCGGTGACGGCGTGGACCTGCTTGATCACCGAGCCATCGAGCTCCATATCAGGCAGCTCTTTGATCAAGTCCTGTACGCGGGTTGGCTCGGCCTCGATCAGCACATAGGCGTAGATCATTTGATGCTCCTTCTTCACTACCCTTGCAGTTTTAACGTTAGGGGTTCGGGGTGCAAGCCGGCGGCTTGCACCCCGAACCCCGGCTGGGGAGGTTTGGAGGGCGAAGCCCTCCAAAGAAGGTTCTCGGGGGCCTGCCGCCCCCGCGCCCGCGCTAAAACGCCAACTGCGTAAGTCCTATAGAGATCAGTAGCTCCCGACGGGAGCCAGGGCGGCTAGCCTCAGGTAAAGGACATCAGCGGCACAGCGCCGGTGCGTGCCATAACGTCGAGCTGCGCTTTGACCCGCTCATAGGCCGACGCGAGCGGAAAGATCTTCTTGCTGACTTGCATGTCGGCGTCGGTCGAGAGCGGGTGCCAGAACACGCCGTCGAGATTGACGGTCAGCTCGGGCACGAGGTTGCCCATCCCCAATTCCAGGCCTTCTTTGGAATACCCGCGCTTGGCCAGGGGCCGTATGAAATGATCCTCGTCGGGTATGCCCAGTGAACGATGGAACTGGCAGATCGTGTCGAGGTGCGGCGCGTTGGCGGGCGTCTCGGTCGTCGAAAGGCGCACACGAAAGCCTCGCTGCTGCAAGAGCTTGATGCCTTCGACCGTCTTGGCCCAGGCGCCCGCGCCGCGATAGGCGTCGTGGTCCTCGGCCCGCCCGCCATCCAGGCTGACCTGGACGATCAGGTTGTCGTTGGCGATCGCCACCAGCTTTTCCAGACGCGGGCCGCGCAGAATCATCGCGTTGGTCAGAACCGTCGTTCGCATCCGCGCCGAGGCATAGCTGAGCATGTCGTAGATCTCGTTCAGGATGAACGGCTCGCCGCCCGTGAAGAAGACATCGGTAAAGCCGAGGTCGAGCGCCTCATCGACCAAACGCCGCACATTCGGCAAGCCGATCGCACGCCGAGGCGCGTTCGGGCTGGATTTGGCGACGCAGTACGAGCAGCGCAGGTTGCAATCGTAATTCGTGTAGATCCACAGCTTCCACTGCAATTCGGGCGCCGCGCAGATTGTGTTGTTATCCAATCCCATATCAGTCACTCAGGCTGGCCGCGCCCTGTCCATGGAATTCGACGACAGCAGCGGCGAAGGTCGCTCCCACTATGTACAGAGCCAGCATGTCGGTGTATAGACAGAATGTATAAGGGAATTGGGTTGCATGGTATCAGCTTACCACGCTTCTGTCCAATGTCGAATCAGCGAGTGCTGCTCCACCCGGCGCGCTCCAAAGTCCGCCAGGCGCTCGAGCAGTATTTCGATACCGCAGCGCACGCCTGATGCCCCGGCGCTGCGCGGCGGCGCAGCTCCTACTGACCCCAGATATACAAGAGGATGCCGTTGAGCAGCACAATGAGCAGAAACACCCCGGCCAGGGTGCTATGGCCAGTCACGACTAAGCCGGCGGCGGCGCACCCGAACACCGCCGCCTGCAAGAGCAGCCACAGCCATACCGGCACGGGCACCGCGGCTCGTGGAGCGATGAACATACCCCAGACCACCGCCGCCACCAGGGGTGCGGCGATCGCCAGAACTATTTTCAATGTGAGCGTTTGCCCCGTCTGGAACCCCCAGTATCCGAGCGCTGCGAGGGCGCACAGCTCCAGAAGGAAGCGCAGCGCCAGGTTGGCAAGCTTGAAGAATTCCATCGATCTTTCCTCACGCAGCATATCGTCCATCGCCGATCCTCTATCGTCGGCCTGGCTTCAGAGACCGATCAGCCGCAGCGCAGCGTCCCAGGCTGTGCCAAGTGCATTCGGGTAGCGGCCAAACAGGAGCAGCGCCCCGACAAGGGCGATGGTGAGGAGTCCCACGCGCAATCGCCAGAGGCGGCGCGGGCTCGGCGGCGCGATGGCTGTGGCGGTGAGGCCGACCGGCCTGGCTCTCGAGGCAACCGGCTTCGCGGCCGGGCGCGCGGCCGGCGCTCTGACGGCTGTGGGGGCGGATTTTGGCGTGGCCGGCTTGGGCGTGACGCGCTTGGCGGCACTTGGGGCCGGCGCGGCGGGCTTAGGCGCCGAGGACGGCACAGCCTTTGGCCGCGCCGTGGTCGGCGCTGCGTTCTTGGGCGCCACGCGGGCAACTGGCGGCGCGCTTCGCGGCGTGGCCGGGCGCTCGAACGGCCAGGCGGCGCGCAGCGCCTGAACCAGCGCGCCAGCGCTCGGGAAGCGATCGGCTGGCTCTTTCTGCAAAGCCCGCAGCACCACACCGTCCAGCGCGCTGGGCAGATCAGCCCGCAGGCTGCTCGGACGCGGCGGCTCGTCGTAGAGGTGCTTGAGAATCACACCCATCGGCGTGTCGGCCTCGAACGGCAGCCGCCCGGTTAGCAGCTCGAACAGTAGCACGCCGAGCGCATAGACATCGCATGCGGGCGTGAGCGCGGCGCTGCTGATCGCCTGCTCGGGCGCAACATAGCCGGGCGTCCCCATCACCACGCCCGGTCCGGTCGTCGCCTGCGCCCGATCGGCGACGTTGCGTGCGATGCCAAAATCGGTCAGCACCAGCTGACCCTGGGCGTTGTAGAGCGCATTGCTCGGCTTGATATCACGGTGGATCACGCCTTGGCCGTGAGCGAAATCGAGCGCGCCGGCCAGCTGCTCGACGATCGCCACCACCCGCTGGCCCGGCAGACGGCGCCGGCCGGCCTCGCGCATGCGCCGATCGAGCGTCGGGCCGGGCAGCAACTCCTGGACCATATAGACGATGTCTTGCTGCCCGCCAAAGTGGTAGATCTGCACGATGTTGGGGTGGCGCAGCCGTGCGGCAAATCGAGCCTCGCGCTGGAAACGCGACACAAAGTCGGCCGGCTGGCCGGCGGTGCTGATCACCTTGATCGCCACCTCGCGGTCGAGCGCCGGGTCGTAGCCTCTGTAGACGTCGGCCATCCCCCCGCTGCCGAGCAGCGCGCGGATATCGTAGCCGCCAAGTCTGGTTCCAATAAGCTGTTTTACCATACCTCACGATTGTAAAATGCAAATTGCAAATTGAAATCGGCAATCTACAATTTAGACAAGGTTCGATGCGGCTTTACAATGTCGGCATTGAGAATCATCGGTTTCATCGTAGGGACACGATATATCGTGTCCCTACGATGAAAACATCGCAAAGCAATGTCGGGCGTCGATGAAACCTTGCCTTACAATTTATACGCAAGCACGCGCTGGATTCGCCGCGCCAGGCTGTCGACGCAGGCGGCATAGGAATCCAGATAATCGTGCGCCAACATGCGGGCCAGGTCGGCCCGGCCCAGCCGCAGCAGCGGCGCGACATGCGGGCGGAAGTCGCGCAGCGTGATCGCAAGCGTCCCGCTGGCATCCGACATGATGCCCCAGACCAGCAGCTTGGTATCGCCGTCGTCACGCGAGCTGGCAAAGCGGGTGATCGACGAGGATGCGGCCACCTGACCGACGTTCGAGAAGACCTCGCGCCCTTTAATGATCTCATTCAGGATGCCGATCTTCTGGGGGATAAGATCGACCAAGCTCTGCATCGCTCCCGGCAGGTGGCCCATCAAGCGCAGCGCTGCGGTGGTGAAGCTCTCGCCACGCATCGTCACCTGCTTGAGCGCGCGCAGCAGCCCGGCATAGCTATACAGCTCCAGGTACAGCTCCTTGCGTTCGCGCTCGAACTCCTGGCGGGCGGTGGCATCGGCCTGGCGGCGCAGCCGCGCCAGCAGCGCATCGCAGCGTTCCAGGGCGGGCAACAGCCCAGGCCGCGGATTGCGAAACGTGGTCGGGTAGAGCCGCAGGCGCGGGTCGTTGGCGCTGGCGTCCATGGGGATCAGCAGGGCCGGGTTGATGGCGCGCTGCCGTTCGAGTTGGCGGCGATATTGTTGCGCTATCTGCGCGCCACCCTCGATCGCGGCGAGCGCTTCCAGCGCCCGCTCGGCATCGGCGCTGGGCCAGTATGTCGCGGCGTGGTCGCAGCGCGCCAGCAGCAGCAGGTCGTTGACCGTCAGATCCAGCTCGATCTTCGCCAGGCGCCGCCGCAGCGTGACGAGCGCGCGCAAGTTGACCGCGCCGTTCTCGGCAGAAACCTCGGCCGGGCTATCGGCGGCCTCTGTGCGCGCCGCAGCTCGAAAGGCCGGCGTGGGGGTCAGCGCCAGCGGCTCGGCAGCGGGGCGCGCGGCCTTGGCACCTGAAACCAGCGGGAGCAGCGCGGTGGCGAAGCCAGTCACGATCTCGGCCAGCGCCATGCCCCACAGCGCATCGAAAAAGATGTGCGACATATCGAAGACGACGCTGCGATCGGTGCGAATGAGCGTGAGGGCGTGATCGCCGCAGCCGCGCCTGGTGTGGCGCAGTTCCGTCAGCGGCAGCCCGCCGTCGTGGCGATCCCAGTTGACCACGATCGGGGCATAGCGCAGCGCCGTCAGATCGGCCTGCGCGTCATCGCCCAGCCGAGCGCGCAGGGCGCGCTGCCGCTCGCGCGGCGCCTGGGCCAGCAGCAGGTCGGTGTCGGGCGGCCCCTCCACCGATCCGCCCCGCGCCTGGGCGTAGCGTAGCGCCGCCGCAACCTGTCCTTTGACCTGATCGATCGGCGGCTTGCGCAGCCGCCCGATC
>DATFXE010000706.1:0-3900 GCA_035258585.1 Roseiflexaceae bacterium
GCCGCCTCGCACCCGCTCGTGAACCCAGCAGAACGGCAATTCAGGCGGGATAAAGAAATACAGCATTGATTCGATCGCCGTCACCCGCCCGATCGCACCCTCGCTCACCAGCTGCTGCGCATGCAGCACTGCCGGAGAGTAGCATCCCGTCGCCGCATAGGCCGTCTTTACCCCGGCGCGTGCGGCCGCTTCGAGCATCGCCCGCGCGCCGGCAACATCGGTCGCCAGCGGCTTGTCGCACGCGATGTGACAGCCGAGATCGGCGGCGTGCTCGGCTATCGCGCGATGCGCGTCGCGTGGTGTCGCGATCGAGACAATGTCCGGCTGGAACTCCTCCAGCGCCGCGCGCCAGTCGAAGCGCACCTCCGGGACGCCGAGCTGGGCCGCCTTTGCCCGCGCCGGCTCAGGGGTCCGTCCACACAGCGCCACCACTTCCACGCCCGCATCGCGCAGTCCGAGGGTGTGGCCCTCGCCCGCCCAGCCGGCGCCGATCACAACGGCCCGCAGTGGCATCGCTCGCTCCTTTCTTGAGAGGCGACGTTTCACCAGTTGGTTTAACGCTTTGATTGAGATTGGGTTTGAGATGCCATCATTGTAGCATCGCGGTCAAGGTCTTGCCGGCGCGGAGCAAACAGGCTGCGGACATCGATAGTGCCTACTGCCTGGTGTCTGCTGATAAGGGCAGCATAATCGTGAACGTCGTCCCCTGATCGGGCGCGCTCGCGACGCCGATCTGGCCGCTGTGCGCCTCGACGATCGATTTGACGATCGCCAGCCCAAGGCCCGACCCGCCGGTCGCTTGCTGGCGCGATGGATCGACGCGGTAGAAACGCTCGAAGATGCTGGGCAGGTGCTCTTCGGCTATGCCAGCGCCGGTGTCGCGCACCTCCAGGATGACGAAAGACGAAGGACCAAAGACCAAGGCTCCGTCGGCGCCGTCGCTATCTTTGGTCTTTGGTCTTTGGTCTTTGGTCTCAGTCCTTGCACCTAGTGTTATCGTCTCACCGCTGGGAGTGTAATGTAGGGCGTTGCTGACCAGGTTGTTCAGCGCACGCGTGAGCTGATCGGCGTCGACGCATACGTGAGGCAGATCGCCATCGACCGTGACATGGAGCGCCACTCCGCGTTGCGCAGCCACGTGCTCGTAGGTTTGGGCGACACGCTCCAGCAGCAGCCGCGGCGCGACCGGGCGGCGATCGAGCGGCAGCTCGCCGGCATCGGCGAGCGACAGCGTGTGCAGATCGTCGGCCAGCCGCAGCAGCAGCTGGGTTTCGTCGTACATCATCGCGAAGCGCTCGGGGGTCGGCTTGAGCACCTGGTCGCGCAGGGCTTCCAAGTAGCCCGCGATCACGGTCAGCGGCGTGCGCAGGTCGTGCGCCACGTCGGCGGTCATCTGCTGGCGCAGCTGATTGGCGCGGGCCAGGTCGGAGCTCATACGGTTGAACCGCCCCGCCAGCACCCCTAACTCGTCGCGCGAGCGCACCGGCACCTGCTGCGCCAGATCGCCGCCGGCGATTCGCTCCGCGGCCGTGGTCAGCTCGCGCAGCGGCCGCGTGATCACACGCGCCAGCAGCACGCCTAGCAGCAGCGCCACGGCCACCATCACCGCAGCCGCGATGCCGAGCGCTATATCCGTGCGAGCCAGGTAGCGGTCCTCGGCCGCGTTGCGGAAATCGGATCGATCGGGGGTGATCACTGTCCCGACCGCCCGCCCGCCGACGACGATCGGCGTTCCTTTGGCAAGTTCGTCCGGACTGATCGTGCTGCCCAGTATGTAGCGGCCGAGCGGCAGCACTACAGCCCCCGCGCTGTCGGCCAGCACAAAGCGCAGGCGCGGCAGCGGGCGGCGCTGGTCGGGTGGGGCCGGCGTCGCGTCGGCCAGCCGCCGGGCGGCTTGCTCGCGCATCCAGCGATCCAGCCCATCCCAGGAGCCGGCACGCGCATAGTACGCGCTGATATCGTCCACAAAGGCGGCGCGCTGTTGGGCGATCACATAGCTGTCGAATTCAGTCGTGACCGACTGGCGGATGAAGATCGAGGCCAGCGCCATGCCGGCTACGCTCGTCAATAGGAATGCCAGCACCAGTTTGAATGTCAGCGATCGCACTCTAGCTGAGCTCCTCCGCGTTGGAGGCGCGGTACCCGATTCCAAACACGGTCCTGATATAGCGCGGCTGAGCGGGGTCGGGCTCGATCTTCTTGCGCAGGTTGCGGATATGCACGTCGATCGTGCGCTCGATGCCCTCGTAGTCGTTGCCTTGGAGCCGCTCCAGCAGCAGCTCGCGTGAGAAGACGCGTCCGGGCGATTCCAGCAGCGCCGTCAGCAGCGCAAACTCCGATGGCGTCAGGGTTACTGGTCGCCCGCTCAACATAACACTATGGGCATCGCGATTGACCAGCAGCTCGCCCAGCCGAATGATATCGCCCGAGCCAGTGGAGGGCGCCGCCCGGCGCAGCACCGCCCGGATGCGTGCGACAAGCTCGTGCATGCCAAATGGCTTTGTGACATAGTCGTCGGCGCCCAGCTCCAATCCAAGCACTTTGTCGGCCTCCGCCAGACGCGCGGTCAGCAGAATGATCGGCACGCCGTGCTCGCGGCGATAGACTTGCAGGAACCCGAAGCCATCCAGATTGGGCATCATCACGTCGAGCAAGATCAGGTCGATCGACTCGCGGCAGGCGGCCGCCAGCGCCTCAGCGCCATCGCCGGCGGTGACGACGCGGTAGCCCAGCTCGCCCAGATATTCTTTGATCAAGGTCCGCACATTGGCGTGGTCGTCGACGACCAGAATTGTCTGTGCCATGGCTATCCCTCCAAACAGCCAAATATTATACCAGTGACTTGTTCAGAATTTGTGTAGGCGCTCATCTTCTATTTAGCGTTCCTAAACAGGATCTAAACAACTCAATGCTACACTGCGGCAGGTAACCGTACAAACGTTGTGCTCCAGGAGGAAAGCATTGCGAATTTCTCTGCCTTTCCCAGGCGCCCGCGACCGGTCGGGCGCGAAGCAGTCAGGCCTCGCTCGCCAACGCTGGTTGGCGCTGCCGGTGATTCTGCTGCTGATCGCGGCCGCGATCTTCTGGTGGCTGCCCTCGCAGCTGGCGCCGACCGCCGCGACGACGACCGGGACAGTTGGCCAGGGCAGCCTCACGATCGCGGTGACCGGCAGTGGCTCGATCGCGGCGGCGCGCACGGTCGAACTGCCGTTCCAGCAGGCCGGCACGGTGACGTCGGTCGCTGTCAAGGTGGGCGATGCGGTGAAAACCGGCCAGACGCTGGCCCAGATCGACCCGGCCGATCTCAAGCTGCAGCTGCAGCAGGCCCAGGCCAACCTCAAAGCGGCCGAGGCCAAGCTGGCCCAACTTCAGGGCGGCAGCGCTACGCCACAGGATCTGGCCAGCGCGCAGGCCTCGCTCGACAGCGCCAAGGCTCAGCTGGCCAAGACCAAGACCGGCGCGGTGACCGATGTCCAGAGCGCGCAGGCCAACCTGGTCTCCGCCCAGGCCAAGCTGGCCGCGTTAACGAATCCCACGCAGAGTGATATCAGCACTGCGCAGAGTAAGCTCGACCAGGCGCGGACGGCACTCCAGAGCACGCAGAACAGTGCCTCACAGGCCAAGACCAACGCCCAACTGGCGCTGCAAAATAGTGTCGATGCGCTGACCCAGGCGCAGTCGAAGTTCTCCACCGCCCAGCAGAACTGGCAGCATGTCCAGGACACTGGCACTGACCCGACCAACCCGACGACGACGAATGCTCAGGGGCAGAAGAAGCCGAACAAGCTGAGCGACGCGCAGCGCCAGCAGTACTACGATGCTTTTGTACAGGCGCAAGCTTCGCTCGACAGCGCGCAGAACGCCGTCACGCAGGCGCAGGTGGCCTATGACGCCGCCCGC
>DATFXE010000707.1:0-7107 GCA_035258585.1 Roseiflexaceae bacterium
CCCGCCAATCTCATCGTCGGCACGCGGCGTGCGAAACAGCACCCATCCCGATGGATAGAGCCGCAGCACCTCATCGATCACCATTTTGGTGTAGGGCAGGCGCGGCAGATCGTGGAACGCCGGCGGGCGATCACCCAGCACGACCGCCAGCTCACGCTCGAGCCGCGCCGCTACCTCGGGATGCTGCGCCAGGAGCGAGAACGCCCACGCCAGTGCGTTCGCGGTGGTCTCGTGCCCGGCGACAAAGAGGGTCATGACCTCGTCGCGGATCTGCTGGTCGCTCATGCCAGCGCCAGTCTCTTCATCGCGCGCTTGCAGCAGCATAGCCAGCAGATTGTCGGCATCGGCGCCACGACGGCGGCACGCGTCGATCATATCGAACACGATTCGATCGAGCGTCTGGAGCGCCTGCTCGAAACGCCGCCGGCCCGGCGCCATCCATGCCGGCAGCGCGCCGGTCCAGAGCATGCCGCCGAGGTGGCCCAGGACCGTGCTCAGTGCCTGGTAGACCGCTTCAGTCTGTTCGCCGATCGCGCCGCCGAACATCGTCCGCACGATGATCTGCTGGGTCAGCCGCATCATCTCGGGCACCATGTTGAACGATTCGCCGCGCGCTGCGATCGGGCGCCAGCGTTCAAGCATGGCCGCGGTGGAATCGGCGATCGTGGCGGCCATCCCGGCGATGCGCTGGTGGTGAAACGCCGGCTGCACCAGCCGCCGCTGGCGCAGCCAGAACTCGCCCTCGCTGGTGACCAGGCCCTCGCCCATCAGGCGCTTGAGCATGGCTAGGTTGGCGCCCTTCTGATAATTGCGGTGATGATCCTGGAGCAGATGCTTGACATGATCGGGGTGGTTGAGCAGGTAGAAGCGCGCTGGCCCTGCGCGCAGGCCGATCACATCGCCGTAGCGCGCGCTGATGTCGAGCATGAATTGAAGCGGATCGCGCAGCAACATGGGCAGAATCCCGATTAATGGGTAGCCGCGCGGGCCAGGCGGAAACGCGCCGGCTTTGTGGTGGGCAAGATAGTGTGTCGCCATGGAAGTGCTATCCTTATTTACTATTACAGATCGCCACGGGTTCGTTCGGCAAGGCCGCCTTCATCTGCGGCCGGGTACCAGAACGGGCCGACCCGCCTGCCAACGCCCAACACTAGCGGGCGCTCCCAGATCGTTCGATCGGCCGCCACGCCGGCGTAGCGCGTGGATTTGTCCTGCCGCCAGGTGCGGCGAGTGTAGGCATAATCATAAAAAATTCGCCGAATCGTTTGCTCGTGCTGCCCGAAGCCAGGCTGCTGGGTCCAGTAGCATTGCAGCTCGCCAGCGAGCAGCAGCGGCACCAGATCGGCGGCGACCATCGGCTTGCCCCAGCTCAGACACAGTGTCGCGGGCGGAATCTCCTCGCCATATAGCGCGCGCACCAGCTCGGCGCGGCTGCGCACACGCGCCCGCTGAGCGGCGGCTAAAAGCGTTTCCCAGTGCGAATCGGGCGTGCCGCTGACATACATCCAGAGCGTGCGGTCGGCCTGCGCAGGCGTGGCGGCACGCAGGCGATCGGCGGCGGCGCGCAGCTCGGGCACGTGCTCGGCGCCGGCCAGGCGCACGCGCCAGCCCAGGCGCCTGTAATCGGCAAGCGCCTCTGGCCCGGCCATGCCCTGCTCGGTCCAATCCAGCAGTCGCTCGCGAAAACGCCCGACCTCGGCCAGCGGTGCTGAGCGTAGCGCGGTGACAAACAGGTGGCGCACCCCCAGCCGAAACAGCATGTCGATACACCCGAACATGCGCTCGCGCGACCAGCGCGGGTACTCCTCACTCTGGGGCGAGATGCCGGCCAGTATCGCCTCGCGCCGCGTGCCGCCGGGCGCCAGAAACATGGTCACAGGCGCGACAGCGGCGACTTGCTCGGCGGGCGCGCGCAGAAACTCCTCAAGACTCGGAGGCTGCGTTGTCATCCTGGACAACTCCTTATAGATAGTTGAAGCAGAACTGCTTTTCAGGTGTTTCGTTTTATGCTCTGCGAGCGTAAAACGAAACACAAAAGATAAAATACCACTGAACTAAGGGCCGATTAAAGCAAACGCCGGGATCATCCTAGCGCAAGCTCCGATGCCTGCTGAGCGGGGTAGCGCAGCGGGCCTGGGCCGCCGATCAGCTGGGATAACTGCGGCGACGCGGGCAGCGCCGTGGTGGGAACAGTGGCGGTAAGCTGAAGCAAGCGGACGATCCGCCGTGGCAGATAGTTCTGCTTGCCCAGCCAGCAAGCTGTATCGCCGGCGTGCTCCAGCGGCCGGTAGCATTCGAGCAACCAGCGCTCAGCCCGATCCAGCCCCTGCTGAAGGCACGGCGCCGGCTTGGCGCGCACCAGCGCACGCAGGGCCAGCACGCCATAAGCGGTTCCCTCGGCCGACGCGTCATCGTCGCCCCATCCGCCACCAGGGTGCTGGTGGCTAAGCAAGGCATCGGCGGCGCGCGAGAGCACGTCGGCGTGCGGCGAGTCGGCCAGCGCGATCACGGCCTGGCTGGTGGTATACAGCCACGAGCTGTGCCACTTATCGCCAGGCCAGCGGCCATCGGCAAGCTGGCGCTGCAGGATGTAGCGCTGGGCCGCATCGCAGGGCCGGCCGGCCAGCCGCAGCGCATGGACCGCGTGGGCGGTGACGGAGAGCGAAGGCTGAAGCTCGCTCGCATAGGCACGGAAGTGATCGGCATGCGCGAAGTAGAGCAAGATTGAGGGATCGGCCAGCCGTCCGGTCGCAAGCAGCAGCGCGAGCGCGGCGGCCGTGTCATCGCCATCGGCGGTAAACCAGTCGCTCATGCCCAGGCCGCTCGGGCGCAGCGCATGGGATAGTTCGTCGAGCTGGAGCCGGACCGCATCGCGTAGCAGCGGGTGATCTAGCAGCCCGCCTGCCAGCAGCATATACAGACCAAACGGCTGCTCGAAGCGTGGAATCGGCCAGACCGTCGGCACGACGCCGGGAATGCCGACGCCGGTCGCCGCGGAGGCCTGCTCGAGATAGCGGTGGGCGCTGGCGCGCGCTTCGGCAAGCTCGGCCCGGCCAGACGACGCGCGCAGCCAGGCGGCAGTCGCCGCGGGGCTGTGCCCGACACCCCCCGACGAATCGATCAGGCTGGTGTCGGGGTCGCGGCCCCAACCCTCCCAAACGTGCGCAGGGGGTGTGCCGGCCCGCGCCGGGATGCTCGCCAGCAGCCGCAAGCGCTGCTGACCTAGCGCCACCAGGGCGGCGTATGGCGTTTGCGGAACACTGAGACCGGCGGCTTGCGCCTCATCCAACAGCCGCGGCAGCAATAGCTCGATACCAACCGGCAGATCTTCGGGGAGCGGCCCGGCCCAGATCGATGCCTGGTTGCGCAGAAAAGCCAGGCCTAAATGGATAACCGCGCGGTCGGGCGCGCTCAGCGCGTACATGTGCAGCGCGAGCAATGCCGCCAGCGTCGGCAGGTCACGCGCGCGCGGAAAAGCTGGGTTGCCCCAGCCACCATCGGGCTGCTGCTGAGCCATAAGCCAGCTCAAGGTCTGTTGGACGCCGGATGCGGGCGGCGCCAGGCGGATGACCTGCGCCGTGTCGTAGACTGAAGGGCCGATCAGGCCGCCATCGCGGCCCAGATCGCACACGAGTGTGTGGAGTTCGCTGAGCAGAAGATCGACAACGTGGTGCTGCATTGAACTTGCTCCTTGGCAAGATAATCGGGCTTTGGCGACAGGGCCGTTCCCAAAGGGAAATCCTCTTCTTCGAAAACTGCCGGCTAGAGAACGCTCAATCGGCCTCCTTTCGCTGAATACGGCGTGCCGGAACGCGGCGTTGTTATCAATACACCGCAATCTAGGCGATCAAGAAACGGCAGACGGTACGCGGCTTGCTATGTACGCTGCGGCGACGTATGGAAGGTGAGTTTAGCAAAAATGATAGGGATAACGCAGTTGGGAGGTAGGGAATTCGTCCCTCCAGATCTCCCTTTTCAGACAGTTTCTTAAATGAAAAATCGACCGATTGTATCTACACAACATGGATAGTTGGTTGCTGGCGTACCCAGATAGTCTCAGACGCCACGATCGACGCTGGATCGCTCCCGCGCTGTGGGCGGGAATGGGCTTGAGCCTCGCACTATGCTACCTTGGCGGAACATGGCCGGCGATGTGCGCCGGATTGCTGCTATTTGGCGGGCTGGCGGCGCTGCGTCCCGACTTGGCGGTGCTGTTCGTTCCACTGACCGCCCCATTGTTTCTGACCCCAATCGTGCTCCCCACAAGCGGGCGGCAGATCGCGTTGCCACCGCATGAACTGGCGCTGCTGGTGACCGCGGCAGCCGCACTGCCGAGCATCCTAGCAGAACGGATGCGCGATCGAGAGACAGCCTCGGCTACACGATATCCTGGCATGGGCCGATTCGGGCGCGCCGCTGCCGGCTATGCTCCTGAGGCACTGCTGCAGATCGCTGGTCTGGCGGCAGTCGGCATGGCCCTGCCCGAGCCGGAGGCGCACGCCGATGCCCTGCGCGCGTTCCGCTGGTTTATCGCCGAGCCGCTGATCTTCGCAGCGCTCATCCGGTGTCGCGCGCTGTGGCCCTCGGCGAAAACAGGGACCGGCGCCCTCGTGCTGGCGCAGCGATTGCTCGACGTTTTTGTGCTGGGCGGCACGGCTGTGGCGCTGGTGGGGCTGCTCCAGTTCGTCGGCTATCTGCTCCACGCACACCTCGAGCCGGCATCCTTCGCCTCCGGCGACGGAGTATTGGGTGGTATCCGGCGCGTGACATCGGTGTATGGCAACCCAAACAACCTGGCGCTGTACCTCGGGCGAGTCTGGCCGCTGGCGGCAGCGCTGGCGCTCGCCGACCAAGAACGAAGGACCAAAGGCCAACGCTGGCATTTGTTGGTCTTTGGCCTTTCGTCCTTGGTCTGTCTAGGTGCGATCGTTGTCTCGTTCTCGCGCGGGGCATGGATGGGCGCGGGCGCGGCGTCGATGGTGCTGATGCTGCCGGCGGCGCGGCGGCGGTTGGGCGGCCGGCTGCTGCCGGGGATCCTGCTCGCCGTCACGGTCGTCGTGGGAGTCGGCGCGCTGATCTATGCGCTGCGCGGCGGGCCGATGGGCGGCAGCGCCAATGTCCGGATCCTGCTCTGGCAGGAGTCGCTCAAGTTGCTGGAACGACACCCCCTAGGCGTCGGACTCGATCAGTTTTTCTACTATCACCACCCGGCCTACGGGCGCAGCCGGATCGACCCATCCCTGGCCAACACCCAGGAGCGCTACGCTCGCCAGCCGCACAATCTCTTGTTCGAGATCTGGCTTAATTTGGGCCCACCGGGATTGGTCGCCTTCGTCTGGCTGCTGGTGCGCTGCCTGCGCAGGGCGCGCTCCACGCTGCGCTTCCCCCACTCGGCCGAGAGCACGCTGCTCACACGCGGCATACTCGCCGCGCTCGCCGCTACGCTCATCCACGGCCTGGTCGATAGCTTCTACTTCTGGCCGGATATCGCCATCGCGTTCTGGCTGCTGCTGGTGGTGCATGAGTTGATCGGCCACAGTAGCCGATCGCACGCACCCCAGCTGCGATATAATCGAGTAGTGTCGAGCTACAACCAGAAGGACCCTGCTCATGATCGACGTCCAGCATATACCGCCCGATCAGCCGCTCAGAATTATCATCGGGGCGGGCCAGCAAGCCTATCCGGGGTGGATTGCGACTCAGAAGGAGCAGCTTGATCTGCTGCGGCGCGATGATTGGAGTGCCAGCTTCAGTGCGCGGCCGATCGATGCGCTGCTGTGCGAGCACGTCTGGGAGCACCTTACCGAGCAGCAAGGCCGTGAGGCCGCGCGCATCTGTTACGATTACCTTAAGCCGGGTGGCTACCTACGCTGCGCCGTGCCGGATGCCAATTTCCCCGACCCGGAGTACCAGCGCACAGTGCAAATTGGCGGACGTGGCCCGCGCGATCATCCGGCCGCCGACCACCAGGTGGTTTACGATCATCAGCGCTTCGCCGATGTCTTCACATCGGCTGGCTTCGAGGTCGACCTGCTCGAATACTGCGATGCATATGGCCGTTTCCACTACAATCAATGGGACCCCGAATCCGGCGTCATCTATCGCTCGCTGCGGTTCGATCATCGTAATCAGCATGGCAAGCTCGGCTCTGTGTCGCTGATCCTCGACGCCAGGAAACCGGCGGCATCCGGTCGACCAGCGACGCTTGCATTCACTCCCCAGCAGCTGGCATTTCTGCATGCACAGCGCGCCGGCCGGCTCGCCACCGCTACGCGCGATGGCGCGCCGCATGTCATTCCGGTGTGCTACGCCTGCGATGGCGCGAGCCTGTATATCGCGCTCGACACCAAGCCCAAGCGCGTACCGCCTGAGCGGCTCCGGCGCATCCGCAACATCCTCGAGAACCCGCGTGTGGCGCTGGTGATCGACCACTACAGCGACGATTGGAGCCAGCTGGCCTATTTGCTCATCCGGGGCACAGCCGCGCTAATCCGCCCCGGCGAGAGTGAGCATCGCCGCGCGATAGCGCTGCTGCGCGAGCGCTATCCCCAATACCAGACAATGCCGATCGAGCAGCAGCCGGCGATCGCGATCCGCCCGGCGGCGGTGGTCGAATGGCGCGGCGCGGATTAGGCCACGGACACCCTGATTACGATGCGTATCCGTCTATTCGTGGCCTAATCCGCGCTTAGCCGACCTTGACAGCCACGGCGCCCTACGCTATACTCCCTTCCGCCCTGTTTAACCCATGTTTAATCGATCGAGCAGCGCCGCCTCCACCACGGATGGCTCTTATTCACCAGCAGGTGTGCAGATGCTTTCCCGCACAGCGGGCGTCGGCGCAAGTCGGTAGCTCGTTTTTATTTCTACGTAGCTCAACCCCCCGAGCGGCCGCCGAGGACGCTGGCACGTCAGGCAAAATCAATATTTTGCGTGAAAGGAGGTCAGCGTCTACATCTTCGTCGTGAGATCCATCACTTCTATAACACCGGTATTCCCTCGATATCCACTATGTCAGATAGCTGATCACGGAGTACAGATTGTTAGGCATGGTTCAATTCGAACCCGATCAACTTGACAGTTGGGGAGGTTTGGAGGGGCCTTCGG
>DATFXE010000708.1:0-2992 GCA_035258585.1 Roseiflexaceae bacterium
GCATGCCATACATGCTCGCCGATCTCGGCCGCATCCTCGACCCGGCGCTGAATATCGTGGACGCGCTGGTGGGCCAGGCCGGCATGGAGTGGGGCGACGGCGCCGACCTGGGGCGGGTGGTGAATGGGCTCATAGCCGGCGACCATGTGATCGCCACCGACGCCTGCCTGATGCATCTGATGGGCCACGACCCGCAGGCCGACTGGCGCACGCCGCCGTTTCATCGCGATCGCAATTCGCTACTGGTGGCGGCCGAGGGCGGCTTTGGCACCGTCGATCTCCAGGCTATCGATTTCGAAAGCGAGCTTGCGCCGCAGCCGGAAGGCACTTTCTTCGCGGTGATGACCGACTCGCCCGAGACCACGCTGGCCTGGCGGCGCACGATGTGCGAGCAGGCATTGCTCTACCACGCGAATCCACGCGCCTTCGAGCGCTACGCCGGAGAGTACATTCTGCTGCAAGATGGCGACGTGCGCTGGCATAGCCCCGCGGGCACCATCCGCGAGAGCCGGCGCGCGCTGGCCGGCACCAACCCCGACCACGCCATGTGGTATAAGTTCGTGGATATGGAAGAGACCGAGGGCGAGCATTACGAGGTCTATGAGCGGGCCCTGGCGCACCTGGCAGCCATAGCCTCCTGATTGATTAGGACGATAGACGATAGACGATGGACAATGACTATTGAATCGTCCATCGTCAAAAAGATGATACCAGCAGATATCCTCAGCCTACTCCAGGCCACCTTTCCCGATCGGGTGATCGGCGATCTCGCGCCAACCTCAGGCGGGTTCTCGAACCTGACGGCGATCGTGACGATCGGGACGGAGCGCTGTGTCATCAAATGTGCCGCGTCCCGGCTGAAGCGCGAGGATGTGCGGCGCGAGGCGCGGATGCTGGGGCTGCTGCGCGGAAGCGAGCTGCCGATCCCGGCTATGCTGGCGACGCTCGAAGACGCTGCGTGGACCATCGCCGTGACACGCTGGGTCGCCGGCGAGCATGGGCTGCATGTGCTGAAGCGTGCGCCCGAGCAGCTGGGGGCGCTCTACCAGGCGCTGGGGCGGCTGCTGGCACAAGTTCATCGCACGCCGCTTCCTGCCCCGGCGCCTCTGCTGATCGATCGGGCCAACCAGGCTCTGGCGAGCCTGCCCGCGCTGGATCTCGAGCAGGATCTCGGCGCCATACTCACGGGCGCTCTGCAACACCCGGTCTGGCGCGCGCAGCCGGCTGGGCTGTCGCATGGCGATGCAGGGCTGCACAACCTGCTCTGGGATGGCCGGATCGCCGCGCTGCTGGATTGGGAATGGTCCGGCTGGGGCACGCCGCTGCTCGACTTGGCCTGGCTCTCCTGGACCATCCAGTGGCGCAAACTACCGCCGACAGTGTGGCAAGCCTTCCTCACAGGCTATGCCGATGGCCCGGCGCTGGCGAGCGGCGCGACGCCAGAAGCGCTACGCGCCCTGGCGTTGGGACAGATCGCTAGCATCCTGACGCGCGCGCAAGGCCAGCCCACCTCCTGGGAAGAGTGGCGGCGGCGACTCAGATGGACGATTGGGATCGAGTTTCCTGGCCTTGGCGACGGCGCATAGTGATTATGCTATACTGACGCGCGCTCGCTTTGATATGTAGGAGAAACGGAGCATCACAATGACCAAGATCGCCTTCATCGGCGCCGGCAGCCTTGGGTTCACCCGCGGGCTGGCGCGCGACATCCTGACCTTCCCGCTGCTGCGCGACGCGACTCTCTCGCTGATGGATGTAAACCCCGAGCGGCTAGAGTTCGCCCAGAAATCGGTCCAGCGGATCGTCGACATGGGCAAATACCCCGCCAGGGTCGAGGCGACCATGGACCGCGCCGAAGCCTTGAAGGATGCCGACGTGGTGCTCATCACAATCCTCGCCGGCGGCGTGGATATCTGGCGCCATGATCTCGAGATCCCTAAGAAGTATGGCATCGATACCAACATTGGCGACACGCGCGGGCCATCGGGCATCTTCCGCGCGCTGCGGACCATCCCGGTGATGCTGGAGATCGCCCGCGATATGGAGCGCTACTGCCCGAACGCAACGATGTTGAACTACACGAATCCAATGGTGATGCTCTGCCGAGCCATGCAGCGCGAGACCAGCATTCAGCTGACCGGGCTATGCCACAGTGTGCAGGGCACCGCCGAGATGCTGGCCGGGTGGATCGGCGCGCCAATCGGCGAGATCACCTACACCTGTGCTGGCATCAATCATATGGCATGGTACCTGGAATATAGGTGGAACGGCGAGGACGCCTACCCGCTGATCCACAAGGCAGTGAGCGAACGGCCCGAGGTCTACAACGAGGAACAGGTCCGCAATGAGCTTTACCTGGCGCTCGGCTACTACCCGACCGAGTCGAGCGGGCATCACTCGGAGTACAACTGGTGGTTCCGCAAGCGGCCTGACCTGATCGAAAAGTACTGCACCCACGGCACCGGCTGGAACCCCGGCGAGTATGCGGCGACGATCAAGTGGTATGAGGCGCGCGAGCAGCAGTGGCGCGATGACGCCAAGAAGTGGTTCGCCTCCGAGACGCCAATCTCGCTGGAGCGCGGGCATGAGTATGCCGCTTATATCATCAACGCGCTGCAAGGCGGCGAGCTGTTCGAGTTCAACGGCAACGTGCCCAATCACGGCCTGGTCGATAATTTGCCGCAGGGCGCCTGTGTCGAGGTGCCGGTATGGGCCAGCCGCAAGGGATTGCAGGCGATGCGGGTCGGCGCGCTGCCGGCGTCGGTGGCGATGCTTACCGGGATCACATCGCAGCTGGAAGAGCTGGCGGTCGAGGGGTGCCTGCGCGGCGACCCAACGCTGGTCTACCAGGCGATCGCACACGACCCGCTGACGGCGGCGGTGCTCTCGCTCGGCGAGGCGCGCCAGATGGTGAATGAGATGTTTGCGAAGAACCAGGCGTATTTGCCGACGTTCAAGCACTTCACAGTGTAGGACACAAGAGACAGGAGAC
>DATFXE010000709.1:0-4052 GCA_035258585.1 Roseiflexaceae bacterium
GGCGGTCGGCGTATCCGTTGGCGTCGACGTTGGCGTATCAGTCGGCGTGTCGGTCGGCGTGTCGACGGGTGGCTCGGGCGTGTCCGACACCACTACTACCGGCAGAGGTGTCTCTGTCGGCGATGGCGTCGCGGACGGGACAGCTGTCAGGGTCGCTGTCGCTGTCGGCGTTGGGGTCGCTGTCGCTGTCGGCGTTAGAGTCGCTGTCGGCGCGACGCCGACGGCCGCGGCCAGCACTGCCTGGTCGGCGAGCGCGCTGTTCGTCAGCGCTTCCACCACCGGGAACAGCGTGCCCACCTCGGCGCGTGTGGCTGGATGTGGCGGCTCGGGCGCTTTGCCTGGGTCGACCCAGGTCTGCCACCCGGCCGGGACTGTGACCAGGCTGGCTGGCCCGCCGACGCTGGGGGCGCGCACCTCCACCGCCCCGCTCACCACCACCACCCAGGTTCGCTCGGTGCGCGGGTCGTAGTACGCCAGGAAATCGGTCCCGATATGCTGTATTTCGGCCCACTTGGTCGTAATGAGCAGGCGCTGGCTGGGCGCGCTCGGCTGGCTGCCCGAGTGGTACAACGTGCCGGCCTCGAGCTGTAGGCGATAGATCGCCGGTGTGTCCGCACTTACCGTGCTGGTGACGACGATATTGAGCTTCGAGTCGCGGAACATACGCACATCCTGGAAATCGGGGAAGTGCAGCAGCGCTTCGCCCCGCGCGTCCACGTCGATCGCGTCACCTGACTCGACCGACAGCCGCTTGCCTAGCGTCACGATTGTCTGGCTGCCTTTGTGTGGAAAGTAGGTGACATGATTCGACGTAGCGCTCAGGCTGATCGGCGGCACGCAGTTCACGCCCAGCTCGCAGCGCATCGCGAACGCCAGCAGCGCCGCTACAACGATCGCGGCACCAAACACAATTTTTAGTAATGTTGTGGCCTGTGGGCTATGCCACCAACGCAATGTACTTGCGATCATATATTCCTCCTAGAGCGCCAGGCAGGTATTCGGTAATGATCCGCTTCATTCTCGCGGATCGACGCCAATAAAAAGCAACATATTCGCGTCCATTCGCGCAATTCGCGGATTCTTGATCCATGTTCTAGCCAAGCAGGTGCTCGCTGCTTTCGACGGCGGTCATCTGAAACCCTAGCCCAGTCAGCCCGCCGAGCGCAACCCCGGCGATCAGTGCCATCCACAAGTTGCCGAGCACGCCACCAGCCAGATAGGCGATTCCAATGCTGATCACGCCGCCGAGGCTTATGCCGAGCAGGCGGTGCCACGGGCTGTGTGGCAGGCCGGCTCCCAGACCCATCCCGGCGCCTAGAAACACGCCGGCGATCACATGCTGGGGCTCGACACGGCCGAGCGCGCTGATCAAAAAGAACGGATAGGCCATCCCGCTGGCCAGAGCGCCGAACGCGGTCGTCGCCGCTCCGCGCAGCGCGGGCTGACCGCGAGCGAGCCACAGCGCGATCCCAATCCCGAGCCCAACCACCTCGCCCACCGGAAACATCGCCAGGAATATCAGGATGGTTGTGAAAGCGGTTGCCCCAGTAGCGGCAAACATCAGCGCGAATCCCAGCCCAAAGCCCAGCGCGGCCCCCAGCGCGCCGCCGGCCGCCTGGCCCAGGTAGCGCGAGCGCTCGCGCAACCGCTCGCGGGCCAGGCTGGCTGCGAGAAAAACTATTTCTTCCTCGCTCATGTCCTCGGAGTGACGCTCGGCGTACTCCTGCGCATCCGCCAGTCGCGCGCCGCCATACAGGAAGCTCGCATCACGCTTGCGTGCGCTCCACTCGTGCACCGCGCCCATCAATCGATGATGGACGATCAGGCCGGCGCGATCGGCTTCGAGCCATCTGCGCAGCTGCGGCCAGCCACTGATCAGCGTCTCATGCGCCAGGTCGACCAGTGGACCATGCCCATTCTCGCCTCCGCTGCGTGTCAGCAGGCGGTCGCGCGTCAGGCGCTCGATCGTCAGCATAAAATCGTGCGGGTCCTCGCTGGCGCTGTGCAGGCTTTCGAGCGTCTCTTGCCGGCGGGTATCCGGGCCGCTCTCGTTGATCTGCACCAGGCTCAGGAATATTCGTCGCGCGATCTGCCGCTGTGCAGGAGTCAGCGCGGCCAGAGTCGCGTCCGCCTGCGTCGCTACCGCCACGGCCAGGCCGCTGCTGTTCTCCGATCCAAGCGCCTGATACGCGCTCAGCGTGAGAACTCCCTCCTGCATATCACTCCACAGCAGCCGCATCGTCTCCTGGATCAGCGGCAGCAGCCCCGGCTCGTTCGCGGCGTCGTCCATCAGGCGCTCCAGCAAGCCCGGCTCCAGGCGAACGCCCACTTCCAGCGCCGGCTGCTCGATCGCTTGGCGCAGCGCCGGCCCGCGCAATGGCGCTATTTCCAGACGCTCCACTGCCTCGACTGGCCATAGATCGCTTTGCATCAAGTCAGGGTAGAAGTCCGCGCGCATCGTCAAGATCAGCGCGCAGTTTTCCTGGCCGCGCAAGGCGTGTAACGCCGCCACGAACTGAGTCTGCTCGGTGCGCTCGGCCTGGGTGAACAGCTCCTCGAACTGGTCGATCACCAGCAGTAGGCGCTGGGCCGGCTCGTGCGCGTTCAGCAGGCTGGCGATCGCCTCGGCGGGCTGCGCTGGGTCGCCGCCAAGCGCTTGGGCCAACGCTTGCAGCGGCTGCGCGCCGGGGCGCATGTCGCGGATCAGCCAGAATCCTGGCGGGAATAATCGGCTTTCCTGTAGTTCCGGCAGCAGGCCGGCAAACACCAGCGACGACTTGCCCGAGCCGGAGGGGCCGATCACGAAGAAATAGCGTTGCTGGCGCAGGTGCTGGATCAGGAAGCGGATCTCTGTGTCGCGACCGTAGAAGAAAGCGCTATCGCGGAGGCGGAAGGGGACCATGCCGGGGTAGGGGCAGGCATGGCTGTCGGGCGCGGTGATACGGCCCACCGGCTGCTTGGTGGTTTCAGCCAGCCGGGATTCCAGGCGTGCGACTTCTTCGCGCTTTTCCTCCAGCTCGAGCTGCAAATTGGCTGGAATATGTAGCAGCCCAAACCCGGCCGCCTGCTGCTCCAAAAATTGGAGCGCCCGCCGCGCGCGTGCCAGGGTGCCTCGCAATAATTCCCGATCGTCCATTGACTTCCAACCCAACCCTCCAAGCAGGCTGCCACGACGGTCGCGCCGCGGCGCCGCTCGACTCAAGTGCTGTATTGAGTGACGGGTAGTGGTGCCTCTGCTGTTGCATGCGTGCTTTCCTCATCACTCGCCAGGCTGATACGTATCGACAAAGCAGGCTTTGTTGAGTAAACGTTGGGGGAAATAGTTTTCGGGCATGCCGCGAGGTAGGGGAAGTCCGTCAGCCGCCCGCGACGATCCAGGCGAAGCCGTCGAGCGCTGTTCCGCCGGAGATGCGGCGCCGTGGCAGCGCCATCATATCGCTGGTGTCGTTATCCCAGCGCGTCGTGGTGGCGTTGAGGTACCCGGATGAGCGCACCATTTCTTCGATCGCCGGATCGTAGAAGCCGGCCGGGTAACAGAAGCTCACGACGTTGATGCCCAGCTTGCTCTCGAGATCCGACTTCGATTGGGCGATCTGGCGCAGCATCTCATTTGGGTCGAGCGTGCGGAGATCAAGATGGTCGATCGTGTGCGCTCCGATCTCCATGCCGGCGTCACGCAGCGCCGCTACCTGCTCCCAGGTCATATACCCTGGCTGGCCGACGAAATTAGTGACGATATAAAAGGTGGCCACCAGGCCGTAGCGCTTCAGCGCCGGCAGCGCGTCGGTGTAGGCATCCGCGTATCCATCGTCAAAGGTCAGCGCGATCGCTTTCGCCGGGCAGGGCGCCTCACCGCGCAGGCAGCGCGTGATTCCATCCATGCGCACACCAATGTAGCCCTGCTCGTGCAGCCAGGCGATCTGGCTATTGAAGTCTTCCGGCGTGACGGAGAGCTCGTAGCCCAGCGGATCGCTGGCCTGATCGACCGTCCGAATATAGTGGTACATCAAGATCGGCGGGCGCACGCCGGGTGCTTGTGGCTCGGCGGGCGC
>DATFXE010000710.1:0-5794 GCA_035258585.1 Roseiflexaceae bacterium
CGCGGCGCCAAGCGCTGCACGCAGCGCCGCGACCGTCTGCTCGTATCCTGGCAGATTCGCCGGCGCGATTGAGTCGCCGATAGAGTCGCGCAGCTCCTCGGCGGCGCCAAAGATCCACGCTGCCCGTTCGGTCTGGTGCAGCGCGAAGGCGACCTCGGCCAGCCCTTCGAGCACGCTCCATATCCCGCTCCTGTCGTTGATCGCATGGCGCAACGCGAGACTCTCGGCGAAGGAGACCGCCGCGCACTCCAGGTCGTCCTGCCGCAACGCCAGCACGCCAATGTTGGCGAGTGACATCGCCGCGCCGTGTTTGTCGCCGATCCTCCGCTGGATCTGGAGAGCCTCGTCGTGAAACGCACCTGACCGCGTGAACTCACCCTTGCGTTGCCAGGCATAGCCCAGATTGTCGAGCAACCTGGCGCCGGCCCACTGTTCGCCAACTTCCCTAATTAGCGCCAGGCCCTCTTCATAGAGCGTGATCGCGCGGTCGACATCGCCCTGGTCGAGCACGAGGTTACCGATATCGCAGAGTGAGGCAGCCATACCGCGCTTGTCGCGCAGCGCGCGGCGCAACGTCAGGCATTCGTCCTGCAACGCCATGGCGCAGACATAGTCACCTTGATTACGTGCCGTGACGGCCGAGTGGTCGAGTACGAGCGCGATACTGCGCGTGTCGCCGATCCCGCGATACATGCGCAGGCTTTCTTCCAGCAGCTCGCCCGCTCGCAGGTAGTAACCCTGGTCGCGCGTGGCCATGCCCAGGTTGAGCAAGCCGGTCGCGATACCAAACTGATCTCCACTCGCGCGCCAGAGCGGCAGCGCCTCCTCATAGTAGGTCGCCGCCCGCCCAAACTCCCCACACGACCGTGCGACGGTACCGAGGCCGTTCAGTGCCGCCGCCGCTCCCAGCTGATCCCCCCGCGACTGCGCCAGGTCCAGTGCCTGCTGGTATAGCTCGTTCGACCGCGCGTAGTCGCTCTGGTTGAAGGCCATGCGGGCGGCTGCGTTAAGCAGTCGGGCGTGCAGCTCCGGCGCGAGCTGGCGCTGCACAGCGAGAAAGACATCGTACCATCGGCGCCCCTCGCTGAGATGCCCGCGCACCTCCCAGAAGCGCAACAGTGCGATGGCGATGCGCGCACCGCGCTGGGCCTCGCCGGCCGACGCCGCCCAGTCCAGCGCGGCGCGCAAGTTGCTCTGCTCCTGCTCCACTCGGTCCAGCCAGCGGGCCTGGTTCGGCCCGCGCAGCTCCAGTGCCGCCCGCTCGGCCAGCTCCAGGTAGTAGGCCGCATGATGCCGGCGAACCAGCTCGCGCTCCTCGCTCGCCGCCAGATGCTCGACAGCGTACTCGCGGATCGTCTCCAACATCATCAAGCGCGGCTCGCCGCCCTTGGCCTCAACTTGACGGTCTCGGTCGAGCAGACTCTTGTCGAGCAGTGAGGCCAAACCGTCGAGCACATCAATTGACAGGTCGCTGTCGGCGTTACAGACCGTCTCGACCGCCTCCAGAGTGTGGCCACCCACGAACACCGCCAATCGCCGGAACAGCTGCTGCTCGCCGACGTGCAGCAGATCATAGCTCCAGTCGATCGTGCGGCGCAGGGTCTGCTGGCGCTCCGGCAGGTCGCGGGCTCCTTGGGTCAGCAGCGCCAGGCGGCTGCCAAGTCGCTCCAGCAATGTTTGCGGCGGCAGCAGGCGGATGCGCGCCGCCGCCAGCTCGATCGCTAGTGGCAGCCCGTCCAACCGGTTGCAGATCTCAGCGACGGCGAGCGCATTCGCGGTGGTCACCTGGAAATCGGACTCGACGGCCTGTGCGCGCTCGATGAAGAGCTGCACCGCCTCATACTGGGTTAGCTGCTCGACCGCCGGGCGCTGCGCGGGGTTAGGCAGCGCCAGTGGCGGTACGAGGAACCTTCGCTCACTGGAGATCCGCAGCAGCTCGCGGCTGGTGATGAGGAGCTTCAAGAGCGGCGCGGCAACGAGCAAGTCGGCGACGAGCGGCGCGGCGGCGATCACCTGCTCAAAGTTGTCCAGCACCAGCAGCAGCTGTCGCTCACGCAGCCACGCTTTCAGGCGCTCGATCAGCGGTTGGGCGCCTGTCTCACGCACCCCCAGCGCCTCGGCGATGGCGGGAAGGACCAGGTCGGGCGTGCGAATCGGGGCGAGTGACACAAAGAACACACCGTCTACGAAGTGTGGCAGCAGATCGGCGACAACCTGAAGGCTCAGCCGGGTTTTGCCGACGCCGCCGGGGCCACTCAATGTGAGCAAGCGCACGTCCCGTTGGCGCAACAGCGCTCCCACTGCTGCCAGCTCCTGCTCCCGCCCGATGAATACGGTGGGCGGCGCCGGCAGATTATTTCTCTGACGTTGAGGCGTGGCCGTGGCGCCCTCCGCCGCCTCACACACCCGTGGGAACGCGTGCGCGCTCTCGATCTCGCCAGCGCCACGTGGTTCATCCCGCGCGTAGCGCACGAACAGCTGGCGGTTTTCTGGCGCGATCTCCAGCGAATGGGCCAGCCGCTCGGCGATAGAGCGTGAGGGGCGCCGGGTGCCTGCCTCGATCTTGCGAATCAAGTCGCTGGAGCAGCCGATCCGCTCCGCTAATTGGTCCTGGGTCAGATCAAGGGATCGGCGCTGCTGCTTGAGCCAGTGGCCGAAGGAGAAAGTCATGGTCAACATCGGCGTGCCTGCCTAGCGTGTTTTGGAAGCCGGAGGATGTACAACAGCGATGGCCAGGCGATGTCCGCAATTTGTCACGCTAAATGTACCACTTGTCCCTTCCGGCATGCTCAGTCTTATGGTGTAATACCGCCCGGGTTCGGATGAGAACCACACTGAAATCACTATAAAAGAAACGAGGTACCAATGGTCACGCTTTCTGATGCACGCAGGGTGATTGCCGCGGCCGAGGCCAAAGCGGCTGATATCGGGCAACCCATGAACATTGCGGTGGTCGACACTGGCGGCAATCTGGTAGCCCACGTGCGCATGGATCGGGCCTGGCTTGGCAGTATCGACATCGCCATCAATAAGGCCTACACCGCGCGCGCCTTCGACATCGCCACGAAGGATCTGGCTGAGCACAGCCAATCGGGCGGGCAGTTCTTCGGCATCCACGCCTCGAACCGCGGGCGGATTATGATTTTCGCGGGCGGGGTCCCGCTCACGCGCGACGACGAAGTCGTCGGAGCGATTGGTGTGAGCGGTGGCTCAGGCGAGCAGGATCACGCGGTAGCGATAGCCGGCGCCGCCGCCTTCTAGCCCCACTACCCTTCAACTACGTGATGGGCTACCTTCCCGGAAGTTGGGGGTTTTTGCATCTCCCCGCAAAAACCCCCAATCTCTCGGCGTGGATGCCACATCCATTGGGATGAGCCGGAATGTAATGTGATGAAGGTCGTTTTACCCCATCAAGAAGGCAACTCGGTCCGGGCAACACTTGAGCGAATACTCAAGTGTAAGTTACTCAGCACGAGCAGGGGGGTCTGGCGTACGTTTGTCATATGTGCTCGGGCAACAGTTAGCTGGACCGCGTTGGCTGGATGGCATCCGGATGCGAAAAGTCGATGGAGGCCTGTGTGATATACGTGTCACTTTCTGTTCGCGTGTTGTCAATACTCCGAGATAGCTGTGTCCGTTCTGTTATAGCAGAGGTTTGTTATGGAGCCATCGACCAGCGCCAGTGCGAGTGCACTGCTGCGGACCGTGGATGAACTATCGGAGATCAACGCTCTCTTTCGGTATCGCTCGGCGCTAGATCTGCTCGACTGGGCGACCGAGCAGTTTGAGCAGCACATTGTGCTGACATGTAGCTTTGGCGGAGCTTCAGGCATGGTGCTGCTCGATATGCTGGCGCGGCTCGGCCGCCGGACGCCGGTCGTGTTCCTCGACACCGACCTGCTGTTCCCCCAAACCTACGCGCTGGCCGAGGCCGCCGCGCGCCGCTACAACCTCACCATCGAGCGGCGCAGCCCGGCGCTGACACTCGATCAGCAAGAGCGTCAGGAGGGGCCGCGCCTGTACGAGCGCGACCCCGACCGCTGCTGCGCGATCCGCAAAGTGGCGCCGCTGGCGGCGGCGCTGCAACCATACGATGCCTGGATCAGCGGCATCCGCCGCGATCAGTCATCTACCCGCACCACAACCGAGCTGGTGCAGTGGAGCGCGCGCTACAGCCTGCTCAAGGTGAATCCGCTGGCGTTGTGGACCGAGCGGGAGGTATGGCGCTACATTCAGGCCAACAACGTGCCGTACAACCCGCTGCTCGACCAGGGCTACCCCAGCCTTGGCTGCGTGCCCTGCACGTGCCACACCAGCGCCGACGACCAGCGTGCTGGCCGCTGGGTCGGGTTCGCCAAGACCGAGTGCGGTATTCACGTCTAACAGAGTTCAAAGTTTGAATCTCTTTGATAACTCTTAACTCTTAACTTCTTGAAGGAGCATCATGACTACCCACACGCCCATCCTGCCCCACAGCGGCACTCTGATCGACCGCGTCTTGATCGGCGCCGCCGCTGCTGAGGCCCGCGCGCTGGCCCAGTCTGCCGCGCGCGTCACCCTCAGCGAGGTTGGCCTGGCCGACCTTGAACTGATCGCCACCGGCGTTTATAGCCCGCTCAAGGGTTTCCTCGGCCAGGCCGACTACACCCGCGTCGTCGAGGAGATGCGCCTGGCCGATGGCACACTCTGGCCCATCCCGATCACCCTGCCCGTCAGCGAGTCGCGCGCCGAAATGCTGCGCGAGGGCCAGCCGGTCGCACTTGCGGCAGCCTCTGGCCAGTTGGTCGGCCTGCTCGATCTGCGCGAGCGCTACACCTCCGACCAGCGCCACGAGGCCGAGCTGGTCTATCGCACCACCGCGCAGGAGCACCCCGGCGTCGCGCGGCTGTACCGCCAGGGGCCGGTCCTGCTCGCCGGCGATGTCTGGCTGTTCGAGTCGCTCACCAGCCCATTCCCCGAGCTGGCCTACACGCCCGTGCAGAGCCGCCAGGCTTTCAGGGAGCGCGGCTGGCGCACGATCGTCGGCTTCCAGACGCGTAATCCCGTCCATCGCGCCCATGAGTATATCCAGAAGGCGGCGCTTGAAACTGTCGACGGGCTGTTCCTGCACCCGCTCATCGGCGCGACCAAGGAGGACGACGTGCCGGCGGCAGCGCGGGTGCGCTCATACCAGGTGCTGCTGCGCCACTACTACCCGGCCGATCGCGTCTTGCTGGGGGCGTACCCGGCGGCGATGCGCTACGCCGGGCCGCGTGAGGCGCTGCTGCACGCGATCGCGCGCCAGAACTATGGCTGCACCCACTTCATCGTCGGGCGCGATCACGCCGGGGTGGGCAACTACTATGGCACGTATGATGCGCAGCGACTGTTCGACACGCTCACACCGGGCGACCTGGCGATCACGCCGCTGAAGTTCGAGCACACCTTCTACTGCCGGACGTGCGCGAGCGTGGCGTCGCCGCGGACCTGCCCGCACGACGGCGAGCACCGCCTCTCGCTGAGCGGGACAAAGGTGCGCGAGCTGCTGTGGGCCGGCACGCCGCCGCCGCCCGAATTCACCCGCCCCGAGGTCGCCCAGATCTTGATCGACGCGCTCCGAGCAGCATAGCTGAGTTATGAGCTAAAAGTTATGAGTTATGAGTTTTGGGTTCTAAGGCATGGTTCAAAGATACTTTACAGTTTGTGGTGGGGGTCTGGGGGCGGCGTAGCCGCCCCCAGACCCCCACCATTGGGGAGGTTTGGAGGGGCCCGGGTACCCTCTGGGTGCCCCCTCCAAACCTCCCCAACTGTCAAG
>DATFXE010000711.1:0-3340 GCA_035258585.1 Roseiflexaceae bacterium
GGGCTATGTGCAGTACGAGATCAGCAACTGGGCTAGAGAGAGAGAGTTGGGAGTTGGGAGTTGGGAGTTGGAATCTCAATCCCCAACTCCCAACTCCCAACTCCTAATCCCTGCAAAGGCCTGCCACCACAACCTGGCCTACTGGCTGAATGCGGACTACCTGGCCTGCGGCGCCGGAGCGCACGGCCATCTGTTTCCACGCCGCTACTTCGACGTGCTGGGGATCGACGAGTATATCAGCCGGGTTCGGTCTGGCGGTTCGCCGATCGCCGAGGCCAATGAGCTGAGCCAGCGCGATCTTTATGCCGAAACGATGTTCATGGGGCTGCGGCTCAACGCTGGCGTGAGTTACGCGCACTTCCGCGACCGCTGTGGAGTTGAGCTGGATGCGGTCTACAGCCAGACGTTGGGCGAGCTGGCCGAGCTGGGCCTGCTCGAGCGCGACGATCGCGGCGTGCGCCTGACCGAGCGCGGGCGCATACTTGGCAACCAGGTATTCGAACGTTTTGTCTAAATTGCCTGCGAGGGGTGGGGGTCAGGGGGCGGCAAAGCCGCCCCCTGACAGTTTTTTCTGGTCGTCGTACTGGCGGCAAGGCGGCCAGTACGACGACCAGAAAAGGCATCAGGAAGGGTTGCGCCCTTCCTTACCTACCCTTGTGAGCCACCCCCAGGCTGTCAAGCAAGCAAGAACCTTGTCTAAAAGATCAGGCCGGCGTCGCCAGAAGGAAATCGGCCACATCCTGCTTGAGTCGCGCCAGCGACGCCAGGTCGATATAGATCATATGGCCGGACTCATAGTCGCCGTAGCGAATATTGCCGCGCAGCGATGGGTCGAGGCCGAGGTGGTTCATGGTATATTCGATCGCGAAGTAGGATGTCGCGAAGTCGTAGATGCCGCGGGCGACGAACACGCGCATGTAGGCGTTCTTGCTCATCGCGCTGCGCAGCGCCGCACTGGTGTCCGGCCAGCCGTCGAGCGGTTTGCCGAAATCCCAGGCCTGGTTGACCGTCATGCTCAGCGTGTGGTACTCGCGATCGCTGGTGTAGCCCAGCTCTTTTCTGACATAGTCATTGAGCAGCATGGTGTAGGGCGAGCCCAGGACGCTCAAAATCACGTCAAAGTCCGGCTCCTCGCCGATCGCCAGCTCGTCGATGTTGGTCAATCGCGCGTCGTAGGCCGAGACGCTGCGCCGCTGGTCGCGCAGGAGCTCCTTGATGAAGCGCGAGTATCTGATGCGCAAATTGCTGCGCTCCAGGTAGCGCGGCTCCAGGCCGGTATAGCGCGCCAGCCGCTCGATCACCTGCGCGCGCTCCTCTTCGCTCAGCAGATCGCCGCGCATGAGCGCCAGCGTGTAGTCGTTCACCGCCCAGCGTTCGGCCTCGGCCATGGCCTCGCGCAGCGGTCGGTCCTGCAGGTCGGCCGGTAGCTTATGGTGATACCACGCCGCCGCGGTGAAGGTCGGCAGCAGCAGCGCGTAGGGCAGATCGTTGCCTTTGGCGTACTCCGATGCCTGAAAGTTGAGGATCGCCGAGACCAGGATCAGCCCCGAGAGCGCAATGTTTTTGGTCAGTAGATGGTCGGCCAGGCCGGCCGCGCGGAAGGTGCCATAGCTTTCGCCGCAGACAAACAGCGGTGAGGTCATCCGCCCATAGCGGTTCAGATACAGCCGGATGAATTCGGACAATGCCTCGATATCGCCTTTGACGCTCCAGAACTTCTTGTGCAGCTCTTCTTTCGCCGCGCGGCTAAAGCCGGTGCCCACCGGGTCGACATACACTAGATCGGCGTGTTGGAGCAGTGTGTACTGGTTATCCAGCAGCTGGTAGGGCGGCGGCGGAATCGTGCCGTCGTCGTTGAGGCGTGCGCGCCGCGGGCTGAACGCGCCCATATGCAGGTAGATCGACGCGGCGCCGGGCCCGCCGTTGAACATGAAGATCAGCGGGCGCTGCGTGTCGCCCTCAGGCGCGTTCAGCGTGTAGGCGACGAAGAAGATCTGCGCCTCGGTTTCGCCGGCCTCGCTCTTGAGCAGCAACGTGCCGGTGGTTGTGTAGTAGGCCAGGGTCGTATCGCCAAGGCGCAGCTCGTGCCGCCGTTGGATGGGCGGCTCATCGGGAAGCTCCAGCGGCTTGGCGGGGGCATCGGCGGGTTGCGCGGTGTCTGGTGTCGGTTTGTTCTTTGGTTCGTCTGCCATTGTCGATCTCCTGATCACGAAGGTGGATTTGGTGGTGTGTGAGCAAGGTAAGCGCGTCGTGTGCTGATGATACGAGAGGAGTACACGAACGTCAACGGGCAGCAATGAGCGATCCGTAGCCCGCCTGGCCGATGGATGGAGCGAGCAGTAGCCTGGTGTACAATAGGCCATGTATCATATCGAACGCCGCACGATGTATTGGAGAGAGATATGCCTATTATCGCACACCAGACACTGCGCCGGATCTGCCAGGAGGTGGCCGAGGCGGCGGGAACGCCGGCCGATATCGCGCTCGCCGTGACCGAGTCGCTGGTCGAGGCCAATTTGGCCGGCCACGACTCGCATGGTGTGCTGCGGCTGCCTTGGTATGTGAACTCTATCCGCCGGGGCACGATACGGCCCGCTGCCCGGCCCGCGGTGGTTACGCGTAGCGGCGCGACAGCGGTGGTGGATGGCGCACTGGGCTGGGGCCAGCCTGCCGCCCGGCTGGCGGCGCGCACGGCGATCGATATCGCCGATCAGGCAGGCGTTGGCGCCGTCAGCATCGTCAACGGCAATCATATCGGCCGGGTGGGCGAGTATGTGGCGATGATCGCCGGCGCCAGAATGATTGGGATCGCGTTCTGCAACGCCGGCCCGGTGGTGGCGCCGTACGGCGGCTACCGTCCGGTGATGGGCACCAACCCATTCGCCTGGGCAGCCCCGCGCGGGCAGGGCCAGCCGCCGCTGGTGCTGGATTTCGCGACCTCGATCGTGGCCGAGGGCAAGCTGCGCGTCGCGCGCGCCAAGGGCGAGGCTCTGCCGCCTGGGCTGATCGTCGACGCCAGCGGCGCGCCGTCGCGCGACCCGGCCGATTTCTACGCCGGCGGGGCGCTTCAGACATTTGGTTTACATAAAGGATCGGGCCTGAGCCTGATGATCGAGCTGATGGCGCGCGGGCTGGCCGGTGTGGACTTTGCGTCGCCCGAGCATCGCGGCCACAACGGCACACTTATGCTGGCCTTACGGATCGGGTCGTTTGCCTCCGAGGAGCAGTTCCTGGCCGCTGCCGAGCGGCTAGCTGGGCAGATTGGCATGTCGCCTCCCGCCGCGGGCTTCGACGCGGTGCTGCTGCCCGGCGAGCCGGAACTGCGCATGCGCGAACGGCG
>DATFXE010000712.1:0-20854 GCA_035258585.1 Roseiflexaceae bacterium
TGCGCGCGGGCGCGGATGAAGCGCTGGCGCGCTCGTTCGAACTTGCGGAGCTAGTGGCCCGGCTGCAAGCAAAGCTGCGGCGTTCGGCGCCCGCTCACCAGCGCCTGGCAGCATGAATGATATGCGCCTCGACCACGATTTCCGGTTGTCTAGACGCTGTCTTCGTGTTACCATAATGCTGATTACGCGACCAGCCACTGTGTAAAAGCGCAAACAAAGAATATGCACCAGCGAATCCTAATCGTAGAGGATGAGATCGAGATCGCCGACTATTTGCGGCGCGGGCTGGCCTACGAGGGCTTCGATGTCGAGGTCGCCGGTGATGGGTTGGCCGCGCTAGCCGCGGCCCGTGAACGCATGCCGGATGTGATCGTGCTCGATCTGATGCTGCCTGGCCTGGACGGGATGCAGGTCGCGCAGCGGCTGCGGGCCGGCTCAAGCGTCCCAATTATTATGTTAACTGCCCGGGACTCGGTTGCCGATCGTGTCGCAGGCCTGGAGCGTGGCGCCGACGACTATCTGGTCAAACCGTTTGCCTTCGAGGAGCTACTGGCGCGCATTCGCGTACAGCTGCGCCGCCACCAGGCGCGCGATACCGGCGAGGTGCTGCGCTTCGGCCAACTCACAATCGATCTGGCAGCCCACGAGGTGCGGCTGGGCGAGCGGCGGATCGACTTTACTGCCAAGGAGTTCGAGTTGCTGGAGCTGTTTATGCGCCACCCGCGCCAGGTCCTGACCCGTGATCTGCTCTACGAGCGGATCTGGGGCTACGATTTCGGCGGCGAGAGTAATGTGATCGAGGTGTATGTGCGCGCGCTCCGCCAGAAGCTGGAGCTTGCCGGCGCGCCGCGGCTCATTCATACGCTGCGCGGCGTCGGTTATGTGCTCCGCGAAGACTCTTGAGTGGGTGAGGGGGTGAGGGGGTGAGGGGGTGAGCCGAATTCACCCCCTCACCCCCTCACCCCCTCACCCCCGTCACTCGTTCGAAATGTTTCAACGCCCGCTACCACTCCACACTCGCCTGGCGCTTGGCTACGGCGCCTTCTTTGCGTTGGTGCTCACGCTGCTGGGCGTTGGCATCTACCTTGCGGTGCAGAACGCCCTACTGAGCCAGATGCGGCACGAGCTTCAAACCAGCGGCGATCTGATTCAGCAGGATTTTGACGCCAGCAATGCTGCTCTCAACGAGTATTTCGACGCGAATTTTCTGCTTCGGACACATCCGCGCATCGAAGGTCTCGAGTCCCCGGCTCTGTATGTCCAGGCTGCCACGCCCAGTGGCGTCGTTGTCGTCACATCTCCAAGCCTTCAGGGCCAGCTGCTGCCGCTGGACCAAGCCACGCGCACCATGGCGCTGGCCGGGCAATCGCAAACCGCCGAAGCGCGGCTTGGCGCTTCGAGCGTGCTCATCCTTACCCGCCCGCTGCTGGCCGATCAAGTGATCGTCGGCGTGCTGCAGGTCGCCCAGCCACTACGCGAGATCGAGCAGACGCTGCGCCTGCTCATGCTCAGCCTGGCGCTCACCAGCGTGATCGCGCTCATCGCCAGCCTGCGGGGCGGCGCCTGGCTGGCATCACGCACGCTCCGTCCGGTGGTAGAAGTCGCCCAGACCGCGCGGCGGATCGTGCGGGCCGAAGATCTCGCTCAGCGCGTCCGCCCCGCGTCGAGCGACGACGAGATTGGCGAGCTTGTGTCGACCGTCAACGAGATGCTGGAGCGCCTCGAGACGCTCTTCAACAGCCAGCGCCGCTTCGTCGCCGATGTCTCGCACGAGCTGCGCACGCCGCTGACAGCTATGCGCGGGAACCTGGAGATTCTGCGGCGCCGCGCCGATCGCGAACCGCGCGAGCTGGATGAGTCGCTCGCCGCGATGGAGCGTGAGGTCAACCGCCTGGTGCGGCTGGCCAGCGACCTGCTGCTGCTGGCACAGGCCGAGACGGGCGCGGCCCTGCGCCATGAGCCGGTTGCGCTGGATGAGCTAGTGTTGGAAGTCGTGCGCGAGCTGGCGCCGCTGGCCAATGGGGTCGCCCTGGGGCCGGACGTGGCCGAGCAAGTCGAGGCGCTCGGCGACCGCGACCGGATCAAACAGGCGCTCTTGAACATGGTTGTCAACGCCCTTCAGCACACGCCGCCGGGTGGCCGGGTGCGGGTCGGGCTGGCGCGCGAGGGCGCTCGCGCTCGGCTCAGCGTCAGCGACACCGGCGCGGGCATCGCCGAGGAGGATCTGGTGCGCGTGTTCGATCGGTTCTACCGCGCCGACAAGGCCCGCTCGCGCGCAATCGGCGGAGCTGGCCTGGGGCTGGCGATCGTCAAATGGATCGCCGAGGCCCACGATGGCGCGATCGAGGCCCGCAGCTCGCCTGGGCAAGGGAGTCAGTTCATCCTCTGGTTACCGCTCGAGCAAGTCGCGGTATAATTATCGCTAGTGGGTCGTTTGGTTTCGACATCGCCATTCGGTTGAACCGCAGAACCAGTGAGCAGCGGTTCTGCGGTTCCGCGGTTCGTAAATGGCGATAGGCAAAACAACTGACCCACTAGTGAATCAGTCCGTCGCAGCAGTACGCTCGAAAGGCCCAGTATGCGCTCCAGATCGCGGCTCACGCGCTCGCTCCTGACATTCGCCGCCGGCATGACTGCGCTGGGCCTGATCCCCGCACAGGCAGCGCAGATCCAGCCAGGCCGCGCCGCAGTCATGCCAATCGCCGCACTGAGTTCCGCGCATACGTACCAGCGCTACCGCGTGGTGGGCGTGCGCACCCGCGAGCAGCGCAGCGCAATCGTCGCCACCGGCGCGGCGATCGAGGCGGTCGCACCCGATCACGTTATCGTGACCGCCACGCCCGAGCAGCGCCGCCAGATGGCTGCACTTGGCTTCTTACTCCAGCCCGAGCAGCCCCCGACCGACTTTCCACCGGCCGATGCCGGCTACCACAACTACGACGAGATGGTCGCCGAGATTCAGGCCACCGCCGCCGCGCATCCGTCGATCGTTCAGCTCTTCAGCATTGGCACATCCTACGAGGGTCGCGATCTGCTGGCAGCCAAGATCAGCGACAACGCCGCTCAGGATGAGGACGAGCCGGAGGCGCTGTTCGTCGGCCTGTACCACGCCCGCGAGCACCTGACTCTCGAGATGCTGCTGTATATCCTGCACATGCTGGTCGACAACTACGGCCAGCCCCAGCAGGAACAGATCACCAGCTTGGTCGACAGCCGCGAGATCTACTTGATCTTTGCGCTGAACCCCGATGGCGGCGAGTACGATATCGCCAGCGGCGCCTATCAATTCTGGCGCAAGAATCGTCAGCCGAACTCCGACGGCAGCTACGGGACCGACCTCAACCGCAACCATAGCTACAAGTGGGGCTGCTGCAGCGGCTCCTCGTCCGATCCTTGGGATCTCACCTACCGCGGCACCGGCCCGGCCAGCGCCCCCGAAGTCGCGGCGCTGGAGCGCTTCGTGAATAGCCGGGTGATCGACGGCAGGCAGCAGATACAGGTGGCGCTCACCTTCCATAGCTACAGCGAGCTGATCCTCTGGCCCTACGGTTACACCTTCGACGCATTGCCGCCCGACATGTGGCCAGACGACCACGCGGTATTCGTGGCTTTGGGCCAGGCCATGGCAGCCAGCAATGGCTATAAGCCCATGCAGTCCAGCGAACTGTATATCACCGACGGCGATTTCACCGACTGGGCCTACGGCCGGCATCGGATCTTCGCCTTCACGTTCGAGATGTACCCATCCTCGTTCGGCTCAGAGAGTTTCTACCCACCCGCCACGGTTATTCCGGCGCAGACGGAACGCAACCGCGAGGCAGTACTGTATCTGCTGACAAATGCGGGCTGCCCATACGCACTGATCGGCAAGGCTGCCGAGCGCTGCACGAACGGGCGCGCCAACCCGCCAGAGCGGTTTTACGTGCCGCTATGGCTCAGGTGAACATCAAAAGAAAGGAATCTCCACCATGCCAACCGAGGCCCAGGCCCTGACTGCCTACCTGGAGGCGCGCCTGCCTACATACCTGGAGGAGCTGCGCCAGCTCTGCGCGATCGAATGCCCAACATCCTTCAAGGTCGGCGTCGACGAAGCCGGCGGATGGGTGCGGCGCTGGCTGGCGGCGCGCGAGTGGGAGATCCGCGCCTGGCCGGATGCTATGGCCGGCGACAGCCTGGCGGCGACGCTGCGCGGGCCGGGCAAGCTGCGCGTGCTACTGGCGGCGCACCTGGATACGGTCTACCCCGTCGGCGTGGCGGCCGAGCGACCGCTGCGGATCGACGGCGACATGCTGCTCGGCCCCGGCAGCGCCGACAACAAGAGCGGCCTGCTCTCGGCCCTGTACGCCATGGCAGCGCTGGAAGATCTGGGGCTGCTCGAGCCGATCGGGGCGATCACACTCATGTGCGGCGGCGACGAGGAGACCGACATGCGCGCCTCGTTGGGCGTGATGCGCGAGCTGGCGCCCCAGCACGACATCGCGCTGGTGCTGGAAGCCGGCCGCGAGAACGGCGACATCGTCGGCGCGCGCAAGGGCGGCGGCAACTTCGTGCTGGAGACCCATGGCCGCTCGGCGCACGCCGGCGTCGAGCCCGAGAAGGGTGCGCACGCGATTCTGGCTCTTGCACACCACACCATCGCGATACAGGCGCTGAACGCCATGCGCGACGGCGTGACAGTGAACGTCGGCGTGATCGCTGGCGGCAGCGTGCCCAACGCCGTGCCGGACTACGCTCGCGCAGTGATCGACGCGCGGGCGGTGCGGCCCGAGGATATCGAGCCGTTGATCGCGGCGCTGCACGCCGAGACCGCCCGCGAGATCGTGCCCGGCGTGCGCGCCGAGCTAAGTGGCGGCTGGGGCGCGCCGCCGATGGCCTACACCCCGGATATCGAGGCCCTGGCGCGGCTGACCAACACGTGCGCCCAAGAGCTTGGCTTTCGCGTCCATGCCGCAAGCACCGGCGGTGTCTCGTATGCCAACTACCTTGCCAGCCTGGGCCTGCCGGTGCTGGATGGCCTCGCGCCAGTCGGCGGGCTCGACCACAGCCCGCGTGAGTACATCCAGGTCTCCAGCATCGTTCCGCGCACGGCGCTGCTTGCGCTACTGATGCTGCGCCGTGCACAGTGGGGGTAGTTTACAGGTGCGGTACAATACATGTGCGCTGGTCTTTTCAGCAGGAGCACACCATTATGCCTGGTTACTTCATCGGGATCGACGTCAGCACGACGGCCTCTAAGGCGCTGGTGATCGACGAGCGCGGGGCGGTGGTGGCCAGCCACAGCCACGCCCACGATCTCTCGACCCCGCGGCCGCTGTGGTCCGAGCAGGACCCGCGCCAGTGGTGGGATGCCACCTGCGCCAGCCTGCGCGCCGTGCTGCGGCACATCGACCCTGGCGATATCGCGGCCGTGGGCCTGACCGGCCAGATGCACGGGCTGACGATGCTGGATGCGCGCGACCGGCCAATCCGCCCGGCGATCCTCTGGAACGATGGGCGCAGCGCCGCGCAGTGCGCCGCCGTCACCGAGCGGGTCGGCGCGGCGTGGCTGTACCAGCACACCGGCAGCCTCATGCTGCCCGGCTTCACCGCGCCCAAGATCCGCTGGGTCCAGGAAAACGAGCCGGAGATCTATGCCCAGACTGCGCGCGTGCTGCTTCCCAAAGACTATGTGCGCCTGCTGCTGAGTGGCGCGCACGTGACCGATGTCTCCGATGGCTCGGGCTTCGGCCTGATGGACATCGGCCGCCGCGCCTGGTCGGACGCGATGCTGGCGGCCTTCGATATCCCGCGCGCCTGGCTGCCCGAGCTGTGTGAGTCGCCCGAGGTGTGTGCGCAGATTAGCCCGGCCGGGGCAGCCGCGACCGGGCTGCGCGCAGGCACGCCTGTCGTCGGCGGCGCCGGTGACCAACCAGCTACGGCGGTCGGCAGCGGCATCCTCGACCGCGGGCAGACCAGTATCACCGTCGGCACATCCGGCGTGGTCTTTACCGCCAACGACAGGTATGCGCCCGAGCCGGAGGGCCGGCTGCACACGTTCTGCCACGCCGTGCCGGGCTACTGGTTCCATATGGGCGTGATGCTGAGCGCGGCAGGTGGTATGCGCTGGCTGCGCGACACGCTGGGGAGCGGCAGAAGCTACGCCGAATTGAGCGAGCTGGCGGCCCAGGCGCCGCGCGGCAGCGCCGGGCTGCTCTTCGTGCCCTACCTGACCGGCGAGCGCCACCCGCACCCCGATCCACTGGCGCGCGGCGGATTCGTGGGGCTAACCCTGCGGAGCGAGTTAAGCCATATGGTTCGCGCGGTGATGGAGGGGGTGGCCTTCGGCATGCGCGATAATCTGGAGCTGCTGCGGGCGCGCGGCGTCCAGCCGGCTACCGCTGCCGTCAGCGGCGGCGCGGCCCAGAGCGACCTGTGGCGGCGGATCATCACCGATATCGCCGGCATCCCACTGTACACCGTGAACAGCACCGAGGGTGCAGCGCTCGGCGCAGCGATCCTGGCGGCGGTCGGAGCGGGCGCCTGGCCGGATGTGCGGGCCGCCTGCGCCGAGCTGATCCAGCGTATGGATGTGACCGAGCCATCGGCCGACGGCGCCGCCGCATACGAGCGGCTCTACCCGATCTATAGGCAGATCTACCCGGCGCTGCAGGCGACATTCCACGATCTTGCGGCGTTCGAGGCGGCCTGAGTGTTTTAGGACTTACGCAGTTGGCGTTTTAGCGGGGGCGCGGGGCCGCAGGCCCCCGAGAACCTTCTTTGGAGGGCGAAGCCCTCCAAACCTCCCAACCGCGTAACTCCTATGTTTTTAATAGGCTCCTTCGGAAGGATGTTCGGCCGGCCGACAGAGGATTCCCGCATGAGCTGCGACTCGACTCTTCCTAACTCGTCAGACAGGCTCGCGATACTGCGGCATTTCGTGGCGCAGCCCCTGGCGCTGGCTCCGATGCTCGATCAGTTGACCGGGCTGGCGACAAGGCTGCTGGGCGTCCCGATCGCCTACGTCGTGCTCGGCGATGCCGAGCGGCAAACGATCGTCAGCTCGATTGGTTTGAGTGGTCCTTCTGCCCAGCTCGATGCGCGTGCGCTCGCCAACGCGATCTTTCGGCACAGCGCCGGCTCGGGCCAGCCACTGCTGCTCGACGACAAAGGCGCCGCGAGGCTTGCGCCCGGACTAGCTGTCGCCGCTTTCGCCGGAACGGATCTGCTGACTGCCCACGGCAGCATGATCGGGGCGTTGTGCGTTGCCGACAATACAGCGCGCAGCTGGAGCCCGGCCGATCAGGCAAATCTGGCCGACCTGGCCGCGACGGCCGCACAGACGATCGAGCTCCACTGCGACATGTTGGAGCAAGCGCAGGCCGCCGAGCACGCCCGCCGATCGCAGGCGGACCTGGAGCTGCGCCTGGCCGAGGAGGTTGTGCAGCGCAAAGCGCTGGCGTATGCGCTGGTGGAAGCACAAAAGCGCGAGAGTCTCAGCACGCTGGCGAGCGGGATCGCGCATAACTTCAATAATTTGCTGGCGACGATTCTGGGGAACGCCGAAATGGCGCTGCTTGAACTCCCGCCCAACTCGCCGGTGCGAACCAGCATCGTGCCGATCACCACCGCGGCCCAGCGCGCCACTGCCTTGAATCGCCAGATGTTGATGTACGCCGGGCGGGGCAACTTCCTGCTCCAGCCGCTCGACGTGAATGCGCTGGTCGCCGACATCAGCGACCTGCTCGGCGTCTCGGTGGCGCGGCACGTGACTCTGATCACCCAGCTGGCGCCGCAGCTTCCCCCGGTCGTAGCGGATGCAGCACAGATGCGCCAGGCGCTGGCACACCTGATCGCTAATGCCGTCGAAGCGATCGGCGACGGTGACGGGGAGATCGTTGTGACGACCGACATCCGCGAGCTAAGCCAGGCCATGCTTGCGACGATCTATCATGCGCCGGATCTGCCGGCAGGCTCGTATGTGACATTGGCCGTCAGCGACAACGGCTCTGGAATGGACGCGGCGACATCCGCCAGGATTTTCGATCCGTTCTTCACCACCAAATTTCCCGGCCGCGGGTTGGGGTTAGCAGCGGTGGTGGGCGTCGTACGCGGGCTGCGCGGGGCGATCGGCGTTCAGAGCGCACCAGGCCATGGCACGACGATGCGAATGGTCTTCCCCGTCATCAGCCGCGAATAATCGCACTTGGGGAGCGCATACGTCACGAAGGACGATCAGCCAGCATCGCATGGCCGATGCTCTCTCAAGGAGAAACGAGCATGGCAAAGATACTGCTGGTGGAAGACGATGCACTCAATCGCGAAATGGTGACACGCCGGCTGACCTGGGAGGGCTACGAGGTGATCACCGCGCAAGATGGTGCGGCCGCGGTGGCGCTGGCCGAAGCAGAGCAGCCGGACCTGATTCTTATGGATCTGGGCCTGCCGATCCTCAACGGCTGGCAGGCTGCTCAGCGCATCAAATCATCCTCACGCACGCAGGGCATTCCGATCATTGCTCTGACCGCCTATGCGCTGACCGAGGATCGTGAAAAGAGCCTGGAGGCCGGCTGCGACGACTATGAGTCGAAGCCGATCGACTTTTCCCGGCTCCAGGTCAAGATCCAGGCGCTGCTGAGCGGTAATACGCCATCGCGAGCATAATGGGCTGGCTGTGCCGCAATATTCCATTCTGCCGGTCGCCGGTGCTCCTTCGCGGCCGCGAAGGAGCACCCTTTCAGGCGCTGATCTGCTCGGCGAACTGAAGCTGGTACAGCCGGTGGTAGTAGCCGCGCTGCTCCAGCAGCTGCTCGTGGGTGCCATCCTCGACCACCCGGCCCTTATGCAGCACGATGATCCTGTCCACGTCGCGGATAGTTGAGAGCCGGTGGGCGATCACGATGCTGGTGCGGCCGTGCAGGAGGCGTGCCAGCGCCGCCTGGATGAGCGCCTCGGTCTCGGTATCCACACTGCTGGTCGCCTCGTCGAGGATCAGCAGCACCTCGGGGTTGAATGCGATCGCGCGCGCGAAAGCCAGCAACTGCCGCTGACCCACTGACAGGTTCGACCCGCGCTCGCGCACGTCGTAGTCGTAGCCGCCAGGCAGCCGCTCGATGAACGGCGCGGCATTGGCGATCTCGGCCGCGCGGCGCACCTGCTCGTCGCTGATGCTCTGGTCGTGCAGCCGAATGTTCGAGGCGATCGTCCCGCTGAAGCAGACCGGGTCCTGCGGCACCGCGCCAATATGGCGGCGCAGCTCGCTCTGGCGCAGGTCGCGCAATGGGACGCCATCCAGCGTGATCGAGCCGCTCTGAATGTCGTAGAAGCGCGCCAGCAGGCTGATCAGCGATGTCTTGCCTGCGCCCGTCGCGCCGACCACTGCCACCGACTGGCCGGCCGGAATCTTCAGCGAGATCCCGCGCAGCACCCAATCGTCTGAGGCTGGAGGCTGGAGGCTTGAGGCTTGTAAGTTTGTACTGTCTGGCTGCCCGTTCCCAGATGAGATAACACCACTAGCCTCTAGCCTCAAGTCCCTAGCCTCGGGGTTGTAGCTGAACCACACGTCCTTGAACTCGACCTCGCCGCGCACGGGCGTGGAGAGCGCCTTGGGCTGCTCGGGCTCCTTGACGTCGGCCTGGGTATCCAGGATGCGGAAGATCCGCTCGGAGGAGGCCATGGCGCTCTGGAGCGTATTGTAGTTATCGGCGATCTGGCGGATGGGGCCAAATGCCTGGTCGGTGTACTGGATGAACGCGACCAGCATACCGATCGTCGCCAGGCCGCCCAGCACAATCTGCCCGCCCAAGTTCAGCAGCAGCGCCGTGGCGGCCACCGAAAGAAAGCTGACTGTCGGGAAGAAGATCGAGAAGGCCAGCAGCGAGCGAAACTGCGCCGCGCGGTAGTCGGTGCTCAGCTCGTCGAAGCGCAGCCGGCTGCGATCCTCGCGATTGAACAGCTGTGTGACCAGCACGCCGGTGATCTGCTCGTTCAAATAGGCGTTGATGCGCGCCAGTCGCTGGCGCACCGCGCGGAAGGCTGAGCGCATCACCCGCTGGAAGAACATCGTCGCCAGCACCATCAACGGCAGCATCAAAAAGCTGATCAGCGCCAGCCGCCAGTTCAGCACCAGCATAGTGATCACGATAAACACCACGCGTGCGCTATCGCCGAGCAGCGAGACCATGCCCTGCGCCAGGAACTCGTTCAGCGCATCCACATCGTTGGTCAGCCGCGTGATCAACCGCCCAACCGGGTTGCGGTCGAAGAACGACAGGCTCATCCGCTGAATATGGCTGAAGATCCGCATGCGAATGTCGACCATCACCTGCTGGCCGGTGGATTGCATGATGTAGGTCTGGCCGTAGCGGCAGCCGAACGACAGCATCAGCGCGCCGATGTACAGCCCGAAGATCGGCAGCATTCCAGCCGGGTTGCGGTTCGCGATCGGGCCGTCGATTGCGCGGCTGACCAGGTAGGGTGGGGCCAGCTCGGCCAGCGCCGCGCCGAACAGCAGCGCCATCGCCACCACCAGCCGCCGCCAGTAGGGTTTGACGAACACCGCCAGCCGCCGCATCAGCCGGGCATCGTAGGCCTTGCCTAATATCTCGTCATCCTCGAAGTTTGCTCCAGCCATACACACCTCGCTCAGCTATGATAGGACTTACGCAAGCGGGAGTCTTGGAGGGACTGCGTCCCTCCAAGCCTCTTTTTTCCGCCCACTACGGGCCGGAAAAGTGGATATGTGGGAAAAGGGCGCCTTCCCCACACCCCGTCCGTAAGCCCTATATGATACAAGGTTCAGAAAGCTTGACTCACTCCCACCTCGATCGATCACATTTCGATATCCAACCCGTCCTTTGAACGTTATATAGTAACAAGCAGACATATAGCCTATCATCGTCCCGAAAGGAACCACTCCAATGCAGCACTCTGTAAACGTCGAAGGTTTTGAAGGACGGCAGCTTGTCGTCGAGAGCGCGGGCTTCTTCTCTGGCCCACGCTTGATGCTCGATGGGAAGCCGGCATCCAAAGGACCGAAACGCGGCCAACTCCTGCTTCGTCGCAATGATGGCGTCGATGTGATCGCCCAGCTTCGCGGCCTGTTTGTCGACCCGATCCCCCAGGTGACAGTGGATGGAAAGACCATCAAGATCGCTGAACCGCTACCCTGGTATGTATGGGTCTGGAGCGGGCTGCCGATTGTTTTACTGTTCATGGGTGGCGCGCTCGGCGGTGGGCTTGGCGCGGTGGCGATGATGATCAACGGGCGTATCTTCCGCAGCGATATGCACGGCGCGCTGAAATTTGCCATCACCGGTGCAATCTCGCTCGTGACTGCGCTAGTCTTCTTCACGCTGGCGATCATCCTCAATCAGGCTATTCGCGGACGATAAGCCGGCCGAGTAAGCAGTTGGCAATCGGCAGTCGAACCGCTTACTGCCGACTGCTTACTGCTTACTGCTTACTCCTCCGTCAGCTCCGCCTCCAGCAGCTCGCGCCGGTACATTGCGGCGTAGCGCCCGCCCTGCGCCAGCAGATCGCGGTGCGTGCCCTGCTCGACGATCTGGCCATCGTGCAGCACGATCACCCGGTCGGCGTCTTTCACCGTCGCGATCCGCTGGGCGATGATGATGCTGGTGCGCTCTTTCATCACCTCGCGCAGCCCGGCCAGAATCTCGGATGCTGTGTGCGTGTCCACGCTGGAGAGCGCATCGTCCAGCACCAGGATGGCCGGGTCACGTAGCACGGCGCGGGCGATCGCGGTACGCTGCTTCTGCCCGCCCGAGAGCGTCACGCCGCGCTCGCCAATCAGCGTGTCCAGGCCGTCGGGGAACTGTGTCAGGTCGTTACTGAGCCGCGAGATCACCACTGCGCGGTCGATCTCTGGGCGTGTCGCTTCTATCCGCCCAAAGGTCACGTTCTCGCGCAGCGGCACGCTGAACAGGAAGGTATCCTGCGGCACATAGCCGATCGCGCGCCGCAGCTCGTCGAGCGGCAGCGCACGGATGTCCTGGCCATCGATCAGCACCTGGCCCTCGTCGGGGTCGCGCACGCGCGCAAGCAGGTTGACCAGTGTGGTCTTGCCCACGCCCGTTGCGCCGACGATCGCCAGCGAGGAGCCGCGCGGCACTGTGAAGGAGATGTGGCGCAGCACCCATGCGTCGCGAGGGCGCGAAAGGGCGAGCGGGCGAGCGGGCGAATCTCCTATCGCCCTGTCGCCCTGCCGCCCGGTCGCCTGGTCGCGATCGAAGCGGATGCCTACATCGCGAAACTCGATCGTGCCAGCCACGGCGGCGCGCTCCGGCACCTCGGGGGCGCTGGCGATCGCGGGCTGGCGATGAAGCACTTCGGCGATCCGGCCCATGGAGGCCGAGGCCTGCTGATACAGATTGACTGTCCAGCCCAAATTGACCATCGGCCAGGCCAGCAGCGCCAGGTAGGTGTTGAACAGCACCAGGTCGCCCAGCGTCATGGCGCCCGCGGCCACCAGCCGACCGCCGACGAGCAGCACCAGCGCGCCGATCAGCCCCATAGTCAACGTGATCGAGGGCCACAGCAGGCCGCTCAGCAACACATAGCGCACATTCATGCTGCGGTATCGCTCGTTCTCCTCGTGGAACACGCGGATCTCGGCATCCTCCTGCGCGTAGGCCTTGATCGTACGAATGCCGCTGAAGTTCTCCTGCGCGCGGGTCGAGAGATCGCCAAACTGATCCTGCACGCTGCGGAAAATCTTGCGCATCCGCCCGCCGACGATCACGAACAGCAGCGTGATCACCGGCAGCAGCGCCAGCACCAGCAGCGCCAGCGGGCCGTTGGTCCGAAACAGCAGCGTGCCGGCTACCCCGATAAATAGCGCGGCGGTCATCAGCGAGTTGACGCCCGGGCCGAGGAACTGCCGCACCGACGAGAGGTCGTTGGTCACACGTGTCATCAGGTCGCCCGTGTGCGCCTGGCCATAGAAGGCCTGATCGAGGAGCAGCAGCCGTCGGAACAGCGCGCCGCGAATGTCGAACTCGACCAGATAGGACGCGCCGGCTACAAGCATGCGCTGGCCGAAGCGAAACAGGCTATCGACGAGCGCCAGCAGCACCATCAGCCCGCCGAAGCGCAGCAGATCTGCGGCGACCACACCGTGCGTGTTGAGCTGATCGACTGCCTGGCGCAGTATCTGCGGGATGGTCGCCGTCAGTCCGGCCGAGCAGGCGGCGCACAAGAAGCCGAACAGCAGCTGCCGTCGATAGCGCCCGACGAACGGCAGCAGGTGGCGAAGATCTTCCACGCGAGACACCTCCTTTGGCAAATTCGGTTGAGAGAGCAGCGGCGAGGACGGCAAGAAGCGCGCCACCCGGTGGTGGCGCGCGAGCTTCGTCAGTATAGCACCGCTACTATCGTGCGTCAGTAGGACTTTTGACGGATGTTGGAGGGAATCAGTTGGGGATTACGCGAACACCACCCGATCCAGCACCATCGCGCCGAACAGCAGCGCCAGGTACAGCAGCGAGAACTTGTACAGCCTCCACGCCGCCGCCGCGGTATTCTGGCGCAGCAGCCGCACGACATAGCGCAGGAACAGCGCACCCAGGCCGAGCGCCATCAACAAATAGGGGATGCCGAACATATGCAGCGGCGTCGGCATGATCGTCAACGCCAGCATCAGCAGGGTGTAGAGCAAGATCTGCCGTTTGGTCTCGGCGCTGCCGGCCACCACGGGCAGCATCGGCACGTTGGCGCGGGCGTAGTCCTTCTCACGGATCAGCGCCAGCGCCCAGAAGTGCGGCGGGGTCCAGTAGAAGATGATCGCAAACAGGAACAGCGCCGGCAGCGTCAGCCCGCCGCTCGCCGCGGCCCAGCCGACCAGCGGCGGAAACGCGCCCGCACCGCCGCCGATAACGATGTTGCTGGGCGTGGTGCGCTTGAGCCAGCGGGTGTAGATGAAGACGTAGTACAGGTAGCCGGCCAGCGACAGCAGCGCCGCCGCAAGGTTGACCAACACGACCAGGATGCCGAACGCGAGCACGCCCAGCCCGATACCGAGCACAAGCGCGTGCCAGGCCGGGATGCGGCCGCTGGGGATCGGGCGGCGGCTGGTTCGGCCCATGTTGGTGTCGATGTCGCGATCGGCCCAGCAATTGACGGAGTGCGCCCCCGAGGCCATCAGCCAGCCGCCCACGAACGTCCACAACACCAGGGTCAGGCTCGGCGCTCCGGCCGGAGTGATATACATACTCGCCACGGTGGTCAGTATCAGCAGCGAGATCACGCCGGGCTTGGTCAGGCTGATGTAGTCCTTGAGGCGCAAATAGATCGGTGGGCGAGTGAGCGAGTGGGTGCGCGTTGTTTCATCTAGTCGCCCCGTCGCCCACTCGCCCCATCGCCCCATCGGCAGGCGCAGCGTAAGCGCCACCTGCACCACCAGCGCGGCCCAGGCGCCAGCGCCGACGGCCAGGTGCCCCACACGGAGCGCCGTCAGGCTCACGCTGTCGCCCCGACGCGCCAGCAGCACCTGCGCCATGCCCAGCAACACCTGCGCCAGCATAAGCCCGATCGACCATCTGGCCGCGCGCCGGGGCGCCGCCTGGTCGTGCGTGCGCAATGTCTGGATCGACAGCCCGACGACCAGCAGGGCAGCCAGCGCGGCCAGCATCCGGTGGGCCATAGCGATGAGAGCGAACGATTGGAACGATTCGGTTGCAGACTGACCGGGCGAGAAGCAGATTGGCAGCGCCAGGCAGCCCCACAGCGCGCCCTGGTTGGCCACCAGCGCGCCAGCCACCAATGTGACATAGACCACGCCCAGCACGGCGAACGCCATGATCCGCAAGCGCCGCCGCGCTGCCTCCGCACGCCCGCCCAGGCGCGCGGCCGTGGCCGGCCCCAGGCGTATCCCGACATAGGCGAACAATGCCGCCCCCAGCGCGGCCAGCGCCAGCGCACTCAGCAGCGTCGCGCCCAGCGCCGGGGCCGCCCCAAACGCCACAGCTATGCCATAGGCTGCTGTTGCGCCGGCAAGCAACAGCCGCTGGGTGCGGGCCGCCTTAAGGGAAGCCTGGAGCATGCTTTCAGCTGGCATAACGGTCGTGTTCTAAGGTAGTCATGTTTGTGGGTCACCGCGGAGTTTAACACAGTCGCATAGCTGTGTCAAACGTCACGAAGTGCTATGAACAATCCTAGGAGTTACGCAGTTGCGAGGTTTGGAGGGCTTTGCCCTCCAAAGAACTCCTATTTCCGCCCACCCGTGGCAGCAAAGCCGCCACGGGTGGGCGGAAATGAAGGTTCTGGGGGGCCTGCGGCCCCATCTACCCCCTGGATGACCCCCGCGAAAACGCCAACTGCATAAGTCCTAAATCCTTCTCAAGTCCGCATGCCGTCCGCCGGAGTAAACTGTTTCAGCCAATCGCTCATGAACGCGAAGACTTGACGCTGCTCCGGCTCGTTATGAATCTCGTGGAACAGTCCATCCCACTCTTTGTAGGTGCAGCCGTGCTTGATCTTCGCGGCGAACTCGCGGCTGGCGGCCACCGAGGTCAGGCGGTCGGCGCCACCGTGCATCAGCAGCAGCGGCGGCACGAGCTCGGCGGCGCGCTCAAGCGCCCACTGCCCGGCATCGAAGCACGAGAAATACGCTCGCAGCGAGATTTTGTCGTGGATCAGCGGATCCTCCTGGTAAGCCCGCACCACCGCCGGGTCGCGCGAGACGGCTGTTACGTCCAGGCCGGCCGGCTGGAGCAGCGCCGGCGCGATCTTATGCAACGCTCGCCCCATTCTTACTCGCCATGCCGGCGGATCGAAGGCCGTGCGCAGCCATGGGCCAGTGGCGATCACGCCCTGGAGCTGTGGGCGGCGCCGCAGCACATAGTTGAGCGCCAGGTTGCCACCCATGCTGTGGCCATACAGAAAACGCGGGAGTGCCGGATAGCGCTCACCAGCCTCTTCCAGCAGCCGCTTGATGTCGTCCATCTGCGTATCGTACGAAGCTGCATCGCCGCGCGCACCCTGCGACTTGCCATGCCCGCGCAGGTCGAGCGCCACCAGGACATAGCCAGTCTCGGCCAGCGCGGCCCCCACATGCGCGTAACGGCTGCTGTGGTCGCCCAGACCGTGGATGAGACAGACAACGCCGGCTGCCTTGCCATCGGGCTGCCAGCTCTGCGCGTACAGCCGGGTCTTGTCGGCCGCGTACCAGGTCCATTCGAAGTGTTTCATATCCTATGTTTCTCAGTTTGTGTTTACTGTCGTCACCCTGTGCTCGTCGCCTGCACCACGTTCGGCTCCGGCGTGGGCGATGGTGGCGGCGCCGGCGGCTGCACAACGCTTGGCTCTGGCGTGGCCAGTGGCGTCGGTGGCCGCACCACGCTTGGCTCCGGCGTAAGTGTAGGCGCAGGCAAAGGCGCGGGCCGTTCCACGCTGGTAGGCGATGGCGGCGGCGGCTGGGCTGGCGGCGGGAGCGGCTCGACCGGTGTGCTCCTCTGAGTGGGTTGCGGCGCGGGCGGCAGTTCGGGCCCAGCCGTTGCCGTGGGAGCGATCGGCTCGATCGGCACAGGCGTCGGCGGCGGTGCCGGCGGAGGTACGGCGAGCACCGATGGCGTCGGCGGCTCCACCACGGGTGTGTCAACGACCGGCGATGGCTCGGCTGAGGCGGGCGTCGCCGTCGGCGTGGCGCTTGCCCCCGTCTCACTCGCAACTGGCGAGGGCGTGGGACTGGCGGTCGCAGTGGCGCGGCTCGGCGCCACATCCAGCGCATCGTAGGCCGCCTGCCCGCCGCGAAACGACGCCAATTGCGACTCGCAGCCGCGCCAGCCGGCGATCGCGGTGCCGATCGCCGAATCGTCCAATACGCCGCACATCCGGCGCGTCAGCTCGGCGACAATCAGATCGTCGCCCATGAGCCAGGCGCGCACCGCGTGATCTCCACCGCCGGTCAGCGCCTGCCGTCCATCCGGGCTCCAGGCGACGCTGTAGAACGTCACGGGCGCTGGACTCTCGAGCGCGCGCAGCTCTTCGCCACTTGCACTATCCCACAGCCGCACGGTCCCATCTCTGCCAGCGGTCAGCACCTGCCGGCCATCCGGGCGCCAGGCCACCGACAGTACCCACCCAGCATGGCCTTTGAGCACGTGCTGCTCAGTTCCATCGGCCAGGTTCCACAAGCGCGCGGTATTGTCGGCCCCGCCACTGAGCGCCTGCTTGCCATCCGGACTCCATGCCAGCGCATAGACGTATGACTCATGACCCTTGAGTTCGCGCACCAGCGCGCCGCCGGCGATGTCCCATTGCCGAATCGTTCCATCGACGCCGCCGCTGAGCGCCTGCTTGCCGTCCGGACTCCACGCCACCGCCAGCACCCCCCCGGCGTCGCCCCTGAACTCTTTCACTTGCTTTCCGCCGGCGATATCCCATAGCCGGATCGTGCCGTCGGCTCCGGCGCTGAGCGCCTGTTTTCCATCCGGGCTCCAAACGACACTGTAGACGATGCCATCGTGCCCTTCGAAGCTATGTAGCTGCTTTCCGCCGGCGATATCCCATAGCCGGATCGTGCCGTCGGCTCCGGCGCTGAGCGCCTGTTTTCCATCCGGGCTCCAGCCCACCGCCAGCGCACTGCCGGTGTGTCCTTTCAAGGCGCGCAGCTGCTTCCTGGAGCCAACATCCCAGACGCGAACGACGCCAGCCCCGTCGCCGCTGAGCGCTTGCTTGCCATCCGGACTCCATGCCACCGTCAAGACGATCGATTCGGCCCCCTCGAGCGAGCGCATGCGGGCCGTCGCCGCTAGATCCCACAAGCGCAGCGTGCCGTCGCCATCTCCGCTGAGCGCCCGCGCGCCGTCAGGGCTCCAGGCTATGGTGTAAACGAATGCATTATGGCCGTGTAGCACGCGGGCCTCGCTGCCGCTGGCGATATCCCACAAGCGCACAGTGCCGTCGGCGCTGCCGCTCAGAGCCTGTTTTCCATCCGGGCTCCAGGCCGCGGCGTAGACGAACGACGTGTGACCTGCCAGCGCACGCAGCTCCTTGCCCGACGCGACATCCCACACCCGCGCGCTGTTGTCGCCAGCACCCGTCAGGGCCTGTTTTCCATCGGGACTCCAGGCCACCGCCAGCACGGGGCCGGTATGCCCGCGCCAGACCGCGCCGGCTGCACCCGATCCGACATTCCACACTCGCGCGGTCTGATCCTCGCTCCCACTCAGTGCCAGCCGCCCATCCGGGCTCCATGCCACTGCACGAACCGCGCCGGTGTGGCCAGTCAAAGTCACTAACGATCCCCCATTGCCCACGTCCCAGACACGCACCGTTCCGTCGGCCCCGCCGCTGAGCGCGTGCGTGCCGTCGGGGCTCCAGGCCACCGACCAAACGCTGCCAGCATGCCCTTTCAGCGCGCGCAGCTCGGCGCCGGTCCCGACATCCCACACCCGCAGCATCCCATCTGCACCGCCGCTGAGCGCCCGCTTGCCATCCGGACTCCAGGCCACCGCGCGCAACGCCCCGCCGGAGGTGTGCATGGAGCGGCGAGCTGCCACTTCGTCGTAGGCGCGGTAGAGCGCGCGAGCGACCATTGGCGGGTAGCTGGTGGTGTCGGTTGGCAGCGAGGCGAGCGCCAGCAGCAGCGCGCGGTCGGGCGCGCGGTCGAGTTCGAACAGCGACTGCCCGGCCGAGGCGAATAGGCCCAGCAGCCGCGCATTCTGCTCGGCGGCTGCCTCGGCGCGCACTGCCGCCTGGCGGCTGACGATCACCGCGGCCAGGCCAATGCTCACCAGCAGCACCAACCCCAGCAGCGCCAGGATCAAGCGCATGCGCGTGGCGGCGCTGCGGCGCGCGGCCTCGGCCTGGCGGGCCTCGGCCTGGCGGGCCGACTGCTCGGCCAGGCTTTCTGCGAGAAAGGTCCGCTCGTCGGCGCCGAGCGCCAGGCTGGTCGCGCCGGCCCAGGCGCTGAACTGCTCCAGCCGCGCGCCCGTCGCTAGAAAGCTGCGGTCGCGGCCGGCGGCGTTCCATTCGGCCACAGCCGCCAGCAGACGGCGTTGCACGCGCAGGTCGGCGCGGCTGGCTTCGATCCAGTCGCGCAGGCGATCCCAGGTGCGGATCAGCGCCTCATGCGCCACCTCGACCGTGGGGCCGCGGCTGATCGGGTCGCGATCGAGGGTCAATAGCCGCGCGCGGCTGTACTGGTCGATCACATCATCAAGCGAGGACGAAAGACCAACGACAAAGGACGAAAGTACACCCTCATGGTGGTCGTTGGTCGTTGGCCGTTCGTCTTTCGTCAGCCCTGCCAGCTCGGCCAGCAGCACGCGCCGCCGGGTATCCTCGCTGTTCTCGCCAGGTGTTATTAGCCGCAGAAACAGCTGGCGCGCCAGCTCCTGCCGCTCGGGTGGCAGCGCCTGATAGATCTCGTCGGCGCGGCGGGCCAGCGCGCCCAGCAGACCGCCGCGGGCGCGGTAGGCCGCCTGCGTGAGCGTACGCCCGCGCCGCCGCTCGAACAGATCGGTCAGCGCGTACTGGAGCAGCGGCAGCGCGCCCGGCTGCGACGACACATCTTCGACCAGCGCGGCCGCCAGCGCCGGCTCGACTGCTACACCCGCGCGCCGGGCCGGCGCCACGATCGCGCGCTCGAGCTCCTCGCCACTCAGCGGCAGCACCAGCTCGGTGCGCTGGCGCATGAGTTGGCCAAGCTCGGCATACTGGAGCGGTCGGTCATAGAAATCGGCGCGCAGCGTCACCACCACCCGCAGCCGCGAGCCTGGCGCGCGCAGGGCAGCCAGCAAGCTCTCGAGCACATGCGCGCGCAGCCGCTCCTCGGCGATGAGCGTAAACAACTCCTCAAACTGATCGATCAGTAACACCAGCTCGACCGCCGGGTCGGCGGGCAAGATACGCTCGACTGCGCGCGCCAGACCCTGCGTGTCGGCGCGCAGTTCGGCGAGCAGCCCATCGGTCGGGCCGGATGCCACGCGCGCCAGCGCGGCTTCCAGCTCTTCCAGCGGCTGGGCGCCTGGGATGAACGGCACGATGAACCAGCGGTCGCTGCCCGGCAGCGCGCCAGCGCGCAGCGCCGGAATAAGGCCCGCGCGAACCGCTGAGGATTTGCCGCTGCCGCTGGGGCCAACCACAGCCAGGAAGCGGGAGTTGGGAGCTGGGAGTTGGGGGTCGAGCGTGCGGCCGACGGCTGTGGCAGCGCCCCTAACTCCCAGCTCCTGATCCCCAACCCCCGGCTCGGCCAGGCGCTCCAGCAGCCGCTGCACCAGCGCCTCGCGCCCGAAGAAATCGCCGGCGTCAGCCTCCTGAAAGGCGCGCAGACCTTTGTATGGCGTCTCGGGCGCCAGATCCTCGAGAAACAGCGTGGCGTTTCCCTGCGTCGCCGGTAACTCGCCGCCAGATGCCTGTGGCGCAGATGGGAGTGGCTGCCCGAACGCCCGCCGCAGGTCGGCCGCCAACTCGGCGATACCGGCGTAGCGGCCGTTGCGGTCGGTTGCGGTGGCGCGGCGGATGATCCGGTCGAGTTCAGATGGCAGGTCGGGGCGGCGTTCGCGCAGCGCGGGCGGCGGGCCGCTCAGCTGCTGCTGGATGATCTCCGGCGTCGAGCCATGAAATGCCCGCTGGCCAGTCAACAGCTCGTAGAGCATAATCCCCAGGCTGTAGAGGTCGGCTTGCGGGGTGATCTGCTCGACCAGAATCTGCTCGGGCGCGGCATAGCCGGGGGTAAATACGGGCTGATCGGCCGGCCAGATCGGGTCGCGCTCGGAAAGATCTTTGGCGATGCCGAAATCGGCCAGGTAGGCGTTGCCCTCTTCGTCCAGCAGGATGTTGGCCGGCTTGATATCACGATGGATCACGCCGCGCCGGTGGGCCAGCGCCAGCGCGGAGATGATCTGGTCGAACAGGC
>DATFXE010000713.1:0-2270 GCA_035258585.1 Roseiflexaceae bacterium
CAAACCCCCACCCCACAAACTGTAAAGTTGCCAAGAACCTTGTCTAAGTGAAAATACTCACGAGTCTTGTCTCAGCGCTCGCGCCGTATTCGGCGGGTGAGCGGCGCAAAGACTTTAGCGGTGCCGATAATGAGCGCGGCCAGCGCGGCGACAGCGCCGCCGAGGAGACCCACCAGCAGGCCAGCGCTCGTGGCGGCTGCGACGCTGTGGTTGGGAGCTGCGGCCGGCATTGGCGCGCGAGCCGCAGCGCGTGGTAATTCGGCCTCGGACGTCGGCGAGGCTTCTGGGGCTGGTTTGGGCGCACGGCTACCGTAATGACGCGAATAGACCTTGGTGAACTCGGCCCCTAAGAAGAGGATCTGGCTGCTGAAGTAGATCCAGGCCATGAGTATCAGCACCGCGCCGACCAGACCATAGGCGCTCCAGCTCTCTCCCGATCGCCCAATATACAACGCCAGCAGGTATTTGCCAATCTCCCAGAGCACAGCAGTCACAAATGCGCCGAGCCAGACATCGCCCCAGCGCACTGGGGCGTCGGGCAGAAATTTGAACAGCAGTGCAAATACCAGCGTATTCAGCAGTAGGGTGGTGGCTATCCCGATCAGGAAGCCAGCGACACCGCCGACCACAGGCAGATCCTGGAATGTATTCAAGAGCGCCTGCGCCGCTCCCGTCAGCGCCATCGATACAAGCAACAGAAAGCCGACCGCCAGAACCATGCCGAACGAAAGGAGCTTTTTCTGGATGGTATTGATGATCGACGCAACGATACCAACCGGCTGCTCTGGTTTGGGCACGTGCCAGATCTTGTTGAAGCTGAAATCGAGCTGCTGAAACACGCTTGATGCGCCGATCAGCAAGGTGATCAGACCAATGATCGTCGCGCTGCCGGCATTATTCTTGATGCCGCTCAAGATCTGATTGAGCGCATTGCTCAGCTGTGGCGAGAAGTTGCGACTCACCGCCGCCAGAATCTCCTGCTGGACGTCGATCGCCTCATCCCAATACCTCAGCACATAGCCGAGCCCGGCGATCAGCAGCAACAGCAGTGGAAAGAGCGAAAAGAGCGCGTAGTAGGCCAGGGCGGCCCCAAGCTGGCCCGCCTCATCGGCCTGAAACTCTTCGTATGTTTCCTTCAGCAACGGCAAGAGATCGCGTCGCGGATTCATGCCATTCTCCTCACAGCCCAATACGCAGCGTGCTTAGCCAACCAGATGCAAGAAGTATACCTTTAGAATCAAAACATGACGAGATCGCAACAAATAACGGTTGCATTCCGCGGCGCGCCCTGGTAAAGTACAGCTGTTCGCGAAAGTAACTCAAGTAGGAGCAGCCGCCGTGAATTCCAACGAGCCAGGCTCCAACGGCGAAGTCACAGCCGCGTCCACCACCGAGACCACCACGCAGCAGCCCGCCGCTGTCGAGATCGGCAAGCAGGCCTCCGAGCGGGCGCGCGAGGCCGCTGGTCGCGCCGCGCAGCAAGAATCAAGTGTGGAGCAGGCGCGCGAGGTCGGCGCATCCGGGTTCGCCCAGGCGTCGACGACGCATGGTGGCGGTGCCCGGCCACGACGGCTGCTGCTGATCTGCCTCGATGGCGCTACCCCTGAGCTCGCGCTGGGCGCCTGGCGCACCGAGCTGCGCATGCTGCATATGCTCACCGACCGCGGCGTACGCGGGCGACTGCGGAGCAGCTTCCCATGGACCAGCCTGCCAGCCTGGCTGAGCCTGCTCAGCGGGCAGGACCCAGGGCAGATCGGGGTCTACGGCGCAATGTCACGCCAAAACTATAGCTACGCTCCACCCGCGCCGCCCGACAGCCGTTCTATCCGCGAGCCACGCCTGTGGGATATCCTGGGCGCCGCCGGCAAGCATGTTGGCGTCGTCGGCGCACCGGCCACCACGCCTGCGCCACAAGTCCACGGGCACCTGATCGGCGACCAACTCGCCAGCGAGCGGGCAATCTATCCACCCCTGCTGCGCCAGCAGGTCACGACATGGCTCGAAGATGACCCGCCGCCGCGCCTGGCCGAAGAGGACGATATCGACCGGGTTGTGGGCAGCGCTTACATGCGGGCCGAGCAGCGCTTTCGGTTGGCGCGCAGGCTGCTAGCGCGCGACACTTACGATTGCTTCGTGCTCTATGACGACGGCATCGCCGCAGTGCAGCGGGTGCTGTGGCACGCGCTCGACACCACTCACCCACGCTACCGCCCAAACCATCCCTCCGCCGGAGTGATCAGCGCGTTCTACCGCTTCGTCGACGAACAGAT
>DATFXE010000714.1:0-6762 GCA_035258585.1 Roseiflexaceae bacterium
GGCTTCCCCGACGGCGCCTTCCAGACGCTGCTGATTGGCTCCGAGCAGGTCGAGCACGTGCTCGATGATCGGCGCGTGGCGGCTGCCACGCTGACCGGCAGCACACCAGCAGGCAGCCAGGTGGCGAGCGCAGCGGGCAAGCGCATCAAGAAGACCGTGCTTGAGCTGGGCGGCAGCGACCCGTTCATCGTGCTGCCAAGCGCCGACCTCGACGCCGCAGTGCAGACCGCCATCAAGGCACGCACGATCAACAATGGCCAGTCGTGCATCGCCGCCAAGCGCTTTATCGTCACCGATGCGATTGCCGACGAATTCGAGCGCCGCTTCGTCCGGGGGATGGAGGCGCTGAAAGTCGGTGACCCGCTGGAGGCGACCACCGACGTCGGCCCGCTCGCCACCGCGGCCATTCTGGACACCCTCGACAAGCAGGTGCAGGACTCGGTCGCGGCGGGCGCGAGCATCCTCACTGGCGGCCAGCGTCTGGATCGCCAAGGGCATTACTATGCGCCGACGGTTCTGACCAATATTCCTCCTGACTCACCAGCGTATCGCGAGGAACTGTTCGGCCCGGTCGCGGCGCTCTTCCGCGTGCGGGATATCGAGGCGGCGATCAAGGCGGCCAACGATACAACCTTTGGTCTCGCCGCGAGCGCATGGACGAATGATGCGGCCGAACGAGCACGCTGTATCGACGAGATCGAAGCAGGGATGGTATTCATCAACGGCATGGTGGTGTCCGACCCGCGCCTGCCCTTCGGTGGCGTGAAGCAATCGGGCTATGGGCGCGAGCTGAGCGCGTATGGCATCCGCGAGTTCGTCAACATCAAAACGGTCTGGGTCCAGGATGTGGCGCCAGAGAGCCACAGTGCGACCGAGTAGCAAAACTTGGCAGGGCGGACGAGGTTCGAAGCTTGAAGCGAGGCGCCCATGACCTTCCGATGGGCTGTTCTCACACAAAAGATGGAGATATCGCAGATCAAGATTGGGGCCGCGCTAACCCAGCAGCACGCCATCGATAGCACTATCATCCACATTGTGCGCCATATTGGCGAGCTTGGACGTCGACAGCATCTGGGATTGGGATCACTTCTTGCCGGTCGAATCGACAGGATTTCTCGGCGATTACTGGCGCTGCCGATCGACTGCAGGGCCAACGGTCTGCGTCAAGTTCGTGGCCGTATTGATCAGCCCCACGTGGGAGAACGCTTGCGGGAAGTTGCCTATGAGCCGCTTCGCCCGCACATCGTACTCCTCCGATAGCAACCCCACATCGTTGCGCAACGCTAGCAGCCGTTCGAAGATCTCGCGCGCCTCCTCCGCACGCCCTTGCAGCGCCAGATTGTCGGTCAGCCAGAATGTGCAGATCAGAAATGCGCCATCGCCCGGCGGCAGGCCGTCCACGCCTGGGAGGGTTGGGTAGCGCGCCACAAAGCCATCGCGCAGCAACTCGCGCCGGATGAGCTCGACCGTGCCGCGGATGCGCGGGTCGCTGGGGGGCAGGAATCCCACAAGCGGCAGCAGCAGCAGGCTGGCGTCGGGGTCTTTCGAGCCGTAGTACTGCACAAACGCATTGAGCTGCGGATCGAACCCCTCGCGGCAGACCTGCTCGTGGATCGCAGCGCGGATGCGCCGCCAGCGCTCGACCGGACCCTCCAGCCCGAACGCCTCGACCGACTTGATAGCACGGTCCAAGGCAACCCAGGTCATCACCTTCGAGTGCGTGAAGTGCCGCTTGGGACCGCGCACCTCCCAGATACCGTCGTCGGGCGCTTCCCAGGCTGTTTCAAGCGATTGCATGAGCGCCTGCTGCACGCGCCAGGCGTTCTCGCTCGGCGCCAGACCGCTTCGCCGCGCCACGTAGAGCGCGTCCATCACCCGCCATACATGTCGAGCTGGCGCTGCCCATAGGCGGCGTTGCCGATCCGCACCGGCACGGCCCCCTCGTAGCCCGGCAGCCAGGGCAGCTCCAGCTCGGTCAGCCGCCGCTCGCCCCCCAGCCCATACATGATCTGGATCTGCGACGGTATGCCGGCCACAGCGTTGATGAGCCACTCACGCCAGGCGCCCGCCTCGTCGGTGTAGCCACCGGCCATGAGCGCGTAGAGCGTGAAGGTCGCGTCGCGCAACCAGCAGTAGCGGTAGTCCCAGTTGCGCACACCGCCCAGCTGCTCGGGAAGCGAGGTGGTTGCGGCGGCAACCAGCCCGCCGGTCGGCGCGTAGGTGAGTGCCTTGAGCGTGATCAGCGAACGCAGGACCGCCTCGCGCCACTCGCCCTGGTAGGTGCAGCGCTCCGACCATGCGCGCCACCAGTCCTCGGTTTCGCGCAGACTCTGCCCTGTATCGCGCTGTGCAAGCGCTGGCGCGTAGGTAGGCGCCCATGCCAGCTCAAACGTCACGTGCTGCCTGGCCGCGACCGTGAATTCGGCCACGGTGCGCAGATCCTCGCCGCGCAGTGGGACGCCGGCGCGGCAGTATAGCGTGTCAGGCCCCGCAGTGGCGCGGATGCCGCCCTCGGTGCGCCGCACCCACGGAACGATTGAGCCATAATCGAAGCGGATGATCAACTCCATGCGCATGGATACCTGGCCGCGCCTGCCAACGACCATCCGCTGTACATCGGGCGTGTTATCGCGGAGCGGCATCCAGTCGACGATTGTCACGACGCCGGTGTCGGTCTCGTACTCGGTCTCGAGAATCAGCGTACCGTCGCGGTAGCGCCGCGAGACGCTGCGGACCGCCTCGACAGGCGCAATTTGCCAACGGCCATGCTCGGGCGTGCCGAGCAGCGCCGCAAAGCAAGCACCCGAGTCGAAGCGTGGGAAGCACAGCCAGTCGATCGAGCCATCGCGCGCCACCAGCGCGACAGTCTGGCAGTCGCCAATCAGCGCATAATCCTCAATCCGCGATGCCATCGTCGGCCTCCTCTGTCGATCGCTGGTCATCAGAAGATTGTCCGTTTTCTCGCTCATCTGGCGGTTCAGCAGGCAGTTGCCCGGACATCTAAGCCTGGAATGCTACCAGCAGCACGCGGAGCGCAGCGATCGCGTCGTGCAGCGCTGCCAACTCGCCCGCCGGCGCTCCTTGGAGCGCCGGCATCGCGACGCGATCCTGGTCCGCGAAGTAGCTGGCGATTGTGGCTGTGATAAAGCCGAAGATGGCGTAGGAGTGATTCTGCTGCGCACATGCTTCATTTGCTCTAGCGCTGACCACAAGATAACCTGCATGTGTCGCATCGGAGCTCCGCACGGCAAAACAAACCAGGCTGCAATCCTCTGCCATACGTGATTGATGTGCTTTGCTGCAGAGGTGCTTCAGATAAGGGAATACAGCACCAATTATGCCATTAAACTGAATTGTTTAGCGTTTTTGCCACTCTGCTACCCTCACGTGCCAACGCTTGCTGCTCGACCTGACGAGCGGATACACTCGCTACAGCATCTGGTTGGCGGCGGTGCTGCACGATCCGGGCGGGCGCCTGGACGATCTGCTTGAGCCGGAAATGCGACGTATTGGTACTTTACCCAACAGATTGATAATATCGTAGATGGCCGACGGCCGATCCCCATGCGCCCGGCTACACATCAGTCTTGCTGCTCACAAGGTTACATTAAGATTCGCGCCAGGTTTCCTTTAAGCTTATGATTCGCGCATTTGATATGACAAGTTCGCGCGGTGGCGTGGTACGATGACGCGATGATAGCACCACCTCTGATCATCACGAATGAGCAGGTCAATAGCCTGCCGCTGCTGCTCGGCATCATCACGGAGATGGGCATGCGTGATCTGATCGACACGCACGTGAGGCCGCATGGCAACTGGGAGGGCGCCAGCGTCGGCAGCGTCCTCAGTATCTGGCTCAGCCACATCCTCCAGGAACGTGATCATCGCCTCGTCAGCGTGCGCGACTGGGCCGCCGATCGCGCGCAGACCATCAATACCCTGCTTGACATCTCGTTGCGCGCCACCGACTGTACCGACGACCGTCTGGCTACCATCTTGCGCCTGCTCGGCGACCCATCCACTCAGGCCGCCCTCGACGCCGCCTTGCTGACGCGCTGGGTGCGTGTCTATCGCTTGTCCACCACCACCGTGCGCCTGGACAGCACCAGCGTCAGCGTCTATCACGAGGGTGACAACGCTGACAGCTTGCTGCAGCATGGCTACAGCAAAGAGCATCGCCCCGACCTGCGCCAATTCAAGCTCATGCTCCCGACCCTCGACCCACTGGGGCTGCCGCTCTGCTGCCAGCCGATCGCCGGCAATCGTGGCGATGATGGGTTGTATGTGCCGGCCTATGATGCAGCTGTGCAGGCTCTGGGCACGAGTGCGCTGTTGGTGGTTGGCGACAGCAAGATGGGCGCGCTGCCCACGCGCGGTCATTTGGTGGCCGCGGGCAGTTGCTACCTGTGCGCCTATCGCCCCATTCACGCTACGGCCGAGATTGCCGACTGGGTTAGCACGGCCCTGGCCCACCAAGACGACTGGCTGCGCTTGGAGAGCGTCGACCCGAGCAGCGGCGAAGTGCAACTGGACGCGGTGGGGAGTGCCTGGGAGCGGCCCCAGAGGTGGACGAGCGCGGCAAGCGAGCAGCCGACGATCTGGACTGAGCGGGTGCTGCTGGTGCGCGCGAGCGCCTATCAGGCTGGACTGCTGCGCCTGCGCGAACAGGCGCTGGCGCGGCTCACGACCGACCTGCTGAAATTGGCCCAGCCACCTTCTCGCGGGCGCAAACGCTACGCTACCGAAGCCGACCTGGCCCACGTGGTGGCCAAGCGCATCGCCGAGGCCAAGCTGGAGGGGGTCCTGCAAACCGCCCCGCTGGCGCTGACGCTGGCTGACGGCAGCACAGCCTGGGTGCTGGCGGCAGTCTGGGTGGACCTGGCGGCCTGGCAGGCCATGGTCGAGCGGCTGGGCTGGCAGGTCTATGTCAGCAACACGACCGCCGAACAGTACGACCTGCCGACCCTGGTGGCAGTCTATCATCAGCAAGCCATCCACGAGCGCGGCTTCAGTCGCCTGAAGACCCGCAATCTGAAGGTGCGTCCGATCTATCTGCGTGACGAGAGGCGGATTGCTGGACTGATCTGGCTGCTGTGCCTGGCGTTGCGCGTACTGACGTTGACCGAATATCGGTTGCGCACCGCCTTGCAGGCGCGTGGTGAGCAACTGGCGGGGCTGAATCCGGCCAGCCACAGCCAGACCAGCGCGCAGCCCAGCACCGAGCGGGTGCTTGCAGCCTTTCGCAACCTCACGCTGACGGTATTGCCACAGGATGGGATGGCACAGCGTCATATCTCGCCCTTGAACCGCACGCAACAGCATATTCTCGACCTGCTCGGCTTGCCGCCGGACCTGTACGCCGGTTTGGGAGCATTGCCAGCGAACTTGCTCCCCCAATTACGCGAATGATAAGTTTAAGACAAACTCCTCCGCCCTGTGCTATGGTGTAGATAATCTGATATGTCTAATTCGCAATTCTCACCACAGGTACATCCACACATACCCTATCGAGCTCGCGAGCGGACGGATCACGCACCTGGTGCTGGGCGAAGAGCACCTCTGGGGCAAAAAAGACGTGAGCATCCCCGTTGAGCAGATCGCACGCATCCAGGACGACACGGTATACCTGACATTGGCCAGGCATGGCATCGAAGCGCTGCCGGCTATCCCGGTATATTGAAGGGGTGTGTGATCGGGTCGCATCTGCGATGACGTGAGCATAAGGTTTCCCCAAGATTCTCTTAAAGATACGGCCCGCTCCCTATGCTGCGGTCATACGCTTTTTTATTAGATTCGCTTAAGGTTGCGTTAGGAGGAGCTTTAAGATAGCAAGCCGTGTTCGGACTATACTGGCACGTGAGACGATCCAGTTGTACAACCCATGGAGCGATGTTGAGTACCATGCGCTCAAAGGAGAATATGCCATGCAAACGCAATTACACCATCCACCGAACGAGGATGCTCGGACAAATCGAGCGGAAACCTGGACCAGCGGCGAGTGGGTCGGCGAGGGCCAGGGTGCTGGGCCACGTACAGACACCGGCACCTTCCACACCCGCCAGTGGGTCGGTGCGCGTCGCAGCTAGTCAAGGACAGCCGATCGCGCCCGCTGCGGCAATCGAGGCTGTAGCGTGTAGAACAGCGATATCTGAAAGGAGTTTCATCCATGCGACGGCTTACACTTACCGGCGAGTTGTGGGCCGAATTCATAGGGACAGCGCTGCTTGTCCTCCTGGGGGATGGCGTCGTCGCTAACACCCTCTACGCGACACGACTGGGCGCCACTCCACAGGCCCCCTTTGCCAGCTACAACTGGAACACGATCGCCTTCGGCTGGGCGTTTGCGGTGGCGATCGCGGTGTATGTGGCCGGCGGCATCACCGGCGCGCATATCAACCCGGCCGTGACCCTGGCGGCGATGGCGCGTCGCACCATGACGGTCTCCAAGGGGCTGCTGTACATGGTCGCCCAGGCGGTGGGCGGCTTCGTGGGGGCATTCCTGGTGCATATGCTCTATTACGGCAACTTCGCCGCCAACGGCTACAAGAATGTCTTCCACACCTCACCCTCGCCGGGCTACGAAAACCTGATCGCGAACCAGTACTTCGCCGAGATCCTAGGCACCTTCGTCCTGTTGCTCGGCATCTACGCGATCATCGACAATATCCACAACATCGGGCCGGGCGCCAACCTCTGGCCGTTCATGGTTGGGATGCTGGTGCTGGCGATCGGGCTGTCGCTGGGCGGGCCGACCGGCTACGC
>DATFXE010000715.1:0-10248 GCA_035258585.1 Roseiflexaceae bacterium
GTGCGCGATGTCATTGACGACCTTCTGCACACCGGCGTGGTGGTCAGCGACGCTGATGGAATGATCCATCGCATCTTCCCCGTGGCCATCAGCGCTGAGGAAGGTGAGGTGCTCCGCACGTGGGTCGTGCAGGAGGGCGCAACTCACACCATTGAGATCGGCCTGGGGTATGGCGTGTCTGCCCTTCACATCTGCGAGGGCCTCGTCGCCAACGACCCAGCCGCGGCGCGCCATGTCGTGATTGACCCCTTTCAATCAGACCGCTTCGCCAATGCGGGCCTCCAGGTGCTGCGCAGGGCGGGGGTGATATCCCTGATCGAGCACCACGCGGAGCCATCCCACTTCGTCCTGCCACGCCTCCTCAGTGCAAAACGCCAGTTCGACCTCGCCTTTGTCGATGGCAATCACCGATTCGACGCTGTCTTTGTCGATTTGTATTATCTCGGCTTGCTGGTACGGAGAGGCGGCGTCATCATCTTGGACGATTACGACCTGCCCGGCATCCGACGAGCAGTTGCCTTCTTCGTGGCCAATCTCAACTGGACGATTGAGAGTGCCACGCCGGAGTGGGTCGTGGTTCGCACGTCCACCACTGCCGACGTTCGTCCCTTCACCTACTTCGTCGACTTCTGATGACAACTAAGGCACGTTCCCGCCGGGGTACGCCAGCTCAACCCGCGCCAGAGTGAACGGCGCCGGCGGCACGTGCGTCTGGCGATCGCCGCTTGCGATCGTTATGGGCGAGTGCGGGTCGGCGTCGATCACGAGCGCCTCGATCCGGCCGTCGCGGCGATACAGGTCGGTAATGATCCCTCCATCTGCGCTGATCAGACTGAAGCTGGCCGGCAAGGCGCGCGCGGCGGCATCGATGGAAACGTGCTGTGGCCCGGCCAGGCTGAATGGCAGCTGGACCTGAATCTGCTGGCCGTCGCGCCAGGCAGGGATGAGCGGCTGGTTGAAGGCGGCCGCGATCTGGGATAGAGCTGCCGGCGTGATCCCCGCGTGCGGCACATAGGCATAGCGCAAGCGGTGGTAGGCCCGGTCGGTGAGACCTTCGCTGGTGGGGCGCCCGCCATCCGACACCTGGCGCACCAGCATCAGGTTGAGCGTCCTGCTCCCGCCCAGGCCCTGCAGGCCGTGGGTGATCAGTGTCAGGCCTACTCCACCCGCGGATACATCGCCCCAGGCCATGATTGGGTAGAACACCTCGCGGCGATAGGTGATCGTCCCCGAGACGATCGGGCTGTCGTCCACCGGATGCGTGAATGTCGCGAAGCCCAGGTCGTCGGTGCGCGTGGCGGTATTGAGCGTTGTCGGCGTCTGAGCGATCGCTGTCGTTTCGGGCAGTGCGGCGATATCCAGCGTCACCTCGATCAGCGGGCTGTCGGCGCGCAGCGTGACGGTCTTGGTGATCGGCTGGCCGCCCAGGATGGCGACCGCCTGCGCGCGCGCCAGTAGCGGCCCGGCCGCGAGAACTGAAACTCGTGCAGGCCCCTGGCTGGAGCGAGCGCGCTCCGCACCGAAAAAGGCCCCATACACGTCGCCGTGATCGTCGATGAAGGTGATGTCGTCGCCGAAGCCGCTCAGCAGCTCAGGGCCGCCGGCTGCGCTCATTCGGCTGAATGTTCCGCCATGGCCGCCGTCGAGCGTGACCGAAACGCGGCCGTTCGAGAGCGAAATCTGCTGTCCGCTCTGGCTGGCCGAGGCCGGGTGCGCGATATCAAGGGGCGATGCGCCTCCGAGCGCGGTGTAGCCAATTGGCGGCACGGCATCGGCCCAGATCGCGATCTGCCCGGCCCCGAGCTGCTGAACAGGCTGCGGAAGATTGCGCTCCTCCGGCAGGCTGCCAATCAGCTCGACTACCTCCGAGCGCGGCCAGGAGCTGGGGTTGAAGACCAGTACTGGTCGGGCAACCCGATTGGCGATCCGCGCCAGTGTTCCTGATAGATCGGCGGCAGCGGCTGTCAAGGTCTGCTCGTAGCGCGGCAGCTGGCTGCCTTCCCAGACTGAGTCGTAGCTCACGCCCGAGACGTTGTCGTAATGGGCGTTGACCGAGGCGGTGTACCAGGCGGTCGACCGTGGCGCGTCGTCCAGCAGCCCAAACTTGTCGGCGGCCGTCAGGTAGTACTCGCTCTCCTTATCGGCGATCTTGGCCGCCGGTCGGGTTCCATAAAAGGCCTGCCAGATCGGGTTCAGATCGGTGGTGAATTGTGGGAGCTGCTGGGTGGCGAGGTACCGAAAGGCCGTCTCAGGGTCGGCCATGACCAGCGCGGTATCCGGATCTTTGGCGTTCCAGCGCTCGACGATGTCGGGGAGCGTCGGCAGCGGGCTGGAGATATCGGCGCCCATCGGCAAAAAGAGATATTTCGAACTGGTCAGCGCATACTCGCGCTCGACGATTTTGCGCAGCTCGGCGATCTGCTGGTCGGCGTTCGTGAGCTGGTAGATCGGCCCCCAGGCGTCGGAGTAGAACACGTAGACGGCCAGCACGCGCTCGGTCGGGTCGGCCGGGCTGGCCCAGTAGAAGGCGTGCGGGAACAGGCTGCCGCGCCTGCGCTGCTCCCCAAGGCCGCGCCCACGGCCCATATAGACATAGGGTATGTTGGAACGCGCCAGGATGATCGGCAGGGCGGCCGAATTGCCGAACGCATCCGATTGCCAGGCCGTATGTACCTGGATGCCGAAGGTGCGCGCGAGCCAATCCTGGCCGAGTTGAAGATTCTGCGCCTGAATACCGGGAGCCACGAGGCTCGAATCCGGCTGCGTAATCCCGGCCCACGCGAAGCTGAACTGGCGGTTGCGGACAAGCGCAGTGAGATCCGCCTGCTGCTCAGGATGCGACTCCCAGAAGTGCTGGGCGAAGAGCACCTGCTCGATCGTGTAGCGGAAGCGCGGGTGCTGCTTGGCGATTTGGATTGCGTCGCCAATATTGCGATCGGCCTGAGCGGCATAGAAGGAGAAGTCGTGATGCCAGTCGGTATCCCAGTGCGAGAAAGGGACAAGGAAGACTGTGCGCTTGGCATGTGCGATCAGCGCCTGGGTTTCTGCGTCGAGGTTGATATCGCCGGGCAGCGGCAGCGGCGCCGGCGCGGGGCCCGGCTCAGGCACAGGCAGAGCTGTTGGCACGGGCCTCGGCGAAGGCGCCGGCTCAGAAGTCGGCCCTGGCCGTGGTGCCGGAGCAGCGCAGGCTGCCAACTGCACCAGCAGCACGATCGCAAGGAATCTGAGAGCACGCATAGACGCTGCCTCGCTATGGGGACTCCTCTTCGTCCAGATTGGACATCTGGGCGATTGCGGCCTGCGCCGGCTCTTCTGACCCCATGCAGCGGTTGCAGACAGCACGATCGCAGTGATACTTATCTTCTTGTTTCAATGACACGAGTTACGCGGTCGTCCATTGCGGGGAGGTTTGGAGGGACACCCAGAGGGTACCCGGCCCTCCAAGAAGCTTTTTTTGGCTCACTACGGCGACACCCAGAGGGTACCCGGCCGCCGTAGTGAGCTAAAAAAAGAAGATCTTGGGGAGGCGCCCAGAGGGCACCCGGCCTCCCCAAACCCCACCACCGCGTAAGTCGTGTCAATGATAGTTTTTGTCGGCAGGATTCGTTACGCCGCCTGTTGGTATAAACCTTGACAAACACTGTATCATGGGCCACGTTGGTTGGCCGAATGTGCATTGGTCCATTATCAAGTAAGGAGAAATCATGAAAAAAGCCGACTCGAATGATACTACAACTCCATCGCAACGCATCACAAACCACATCGCAGAACTTGCGGACTGGCGCGGCAACATACTAGCGCGGTTGCGCCAGCTTATTCTCAAAGCCGATCCTGCGATGGTCGAAGAATGGAAGTGGGACACGCCGGTGTGGTCTCGTAATGGAAATGTTCTTGCCGCTGGTGCATTCAAGGACCATGTAAAGCTCAACTTTTTCAAAGGCGCTTCGCTGCAAGACCCGCACAGTCTGTTCAACGCCGGCCTTGAAGCCAAAGCGACCCGCGCCATTGACATCCATGAAGGTGACACAATCAACGAGGTTGCGTTGCAGGAACTCATCCGCGCAGCGGTAGCGCAGAATACCAGCAATCAAAAAAAGGCAAAGTAATAGCCTATGCAGTAAATCTGTCACGTATGAAGTAGGTAAGGGGAGTGCCGCCGATAACACCGAGGCGCTCCCCTTGTATCGAACCAGTGTTCTGCTTGTCTCTGCCGATTGGCCTTACGCGAACGGTTGGCCAAACCGCTCACGATGAGCCACCTCGGCGAGCGGTTTGCGCCGCTTCTTCCCCTGACCGATTGCTTGTGCTGGGTAGCCAAAGGGGAGAATAGCGAGCACATCCAGGTTGTCGGGAATGTTCAGCAACGGCTTAATCCTCTCCAAGCCGTGGAAACCAACCCAATTCGACCCAACTCCCTCAGCCCACGCCGTCAGCAGCATGGACTGAATCGCACGGCTAGTATCAGCGACAGCAAGTGGGCTTTTGTCAAGTGCGACGACAATCGCCAGCGGTGCCTGGGCAATATACCGGCCAGTTGGCGCCAATGCTGCCAGTTGGTGCAGCATGTCACGGTTCTGGACCACAATGAAGTGCCAAGGTTGCGCGTTCATGCCACTGGCGGTCATCCGGCCGGCCTCGACAATCTTCTGGACGACTGCGTCTGGTACCGGCGTATCTTGATAGCTCCGCACAGCAAGGAGCGTGCGCACAGCCTCAAAGACGTCCACAGTTGGCCTCCTTTTGTATGCTCAACCTTCTGCCATCCAAGACGACACAGGATATCATAGCACCATTCAGCTTGAAAACGTAAACAGTGCCAAGAGTCATCCCATATTTAACACGCCCTCACAGCCACAAAATTAAGTGGTCGCAGGTGCTCCTTCGGGGCCGCACAGCCGCCCCGAAGGAGCACCTGCGGGGAGCAGATTGGAATACTGCGCCCGCAACAAATTGAGGCTTGCTGCATCACAATGCCAAAAGATCCGATTGTAAAATTCGGGATGACACATGGCGCAAAAGAAGATTCCTGGAGGGCCTGGCCCTCCAGACTTCCCGCAGAGAGAAACACGAAATTCTACTATCATCTCAAGAGTTATACTTCCTCGGCCATAGCCACTTCGGCCGGCCAGCCGGCGCGCTCGCCCTGCTGCTGAATGAGCTTGGCGATCACGCCGGTCCAGCCGGTCTGGTGGCTCGCCCCCACCCCCGCGCCATTATCGCCGTGAAAGTACTCGTGGAACGGCACATAATCGCGCCAGTGCTCATCGCCCTGGAAGTACGCTTGCCCGCCGAATACCGCTCGCCGCCCCTGCGTGTCGCGGGCGAAGATCCGGATCAGCCGCTGCGATAGCTCGTCGGCGATCTGGTTGAGCGTCAAATACTGGCCCGAGCCGGTCGGACACTCGACTCTGAAGTCGTCGCCGTAGTAGTGGTGGAACTGCTGCAGCGACTCGATCAGCAGGTAGTTCACCGACATCCAGATCGGCCCGCGCCAGTTCGAGTTGCCGCCGAACAGCCCGCTGTTCGACTCGGCCGGCTGGTATTCCACGCTGTAGCTCGCCCCACCGGTGTCGAGCATATATGGATGCTCGGCGTGGTAGTGCGAGAGCGCCCGGATGCCATAGGGCGACAGGAACTCGGCCTCGTCGAGCATGCGCTTCAGCACCCGCTTCATCCGATGGCCGCGGCAGATCGCCAGCAGCCGCCGCTCGCCCAGCCCCGGCTCCTGCCAGCGCGACACCAGGCTGGCCAGGTGCGCGCGGTGATTGAGGAACCACTCAAGCCGCTGCTTGAACTCCGGCACCATGTCGAGCAGCGCCGGCTCCATCGTCGTCACCGCGAAGAGCGGAATCAGCCCGACCATCGAGCGGATCTTGAGCGGCCTGTGCTCGTGGTCGAGGTGCAGCACATCGTAGAAGAACTCGTCCTCCCGATCCCATAGCGCGATCCCTTCGCCGGCGATATTATTCATCGCCTCGGCGATATACAGGAAATGCTCGAAGAACTTGGTGGCGATATCTTCGTAGACGTTATTGTGACAGGCCAATTCCAGCGAGATCGTGAGCATATTCAGGCAGAACATGCCCATCCAGCTGGTGCCGTCGGCCTGCTCGATATACCCACCGGTCGGCAGCGGCGCCGAGCGATCGAACACGCCGATATTGTCGAGGCCCAGAAAGCCGCCCTGGAACACATTCTTGCCCTCGGCGTCCTTGCGGTTGACCCACCAAGTGAAGTTGAGCATCAGCTTATGGAACACCCGCTCCAGGAAGGCCAGATCGCCCCGCCCGCGCTGCTTCTGCTCGATCTTATAAACGCGCCAGGCGGCCCAGGCCAGCACCGGCGGGTTGACATCGCCAAAGGCCCACTCGTAGGCCGGAATCTGGCCGTTGGGGTGCTGGTACCACTCCCGCCCCAGCAGCACGAGTTGCTCTTTGGCGAACTCGGAGTCGAGCAGCGCCAGCGGCACGCAGTGAAACGCCAGATCCCAGGCGGCGAAATAGGGGTACTCCCATTTATCCGGCATCGAGATGATGTCCGATGTGTTGAGGTGATCCCATTCGCGGTTGCGGCCCCGCCAGCGATCGGCCGGGGGCGCTGGCTGGCCTGGGTCGCCGCGCAGCCACTCGTCGACATCGTAGGCGTAGTACTGCTTGGACCAGAGCATTCCCGCAAACGCCTGGCGCTGAATCAGCCGCTCGTCGTCGCCCAGCGTAGTCGGCTGGAGCGCGGCGTAGAACTGGTCGGCCTCGGCCTGGCGAATTGAGAATTGAGAATTGAAAATTGAGAAAGGGTCGTCGTCGGCAGCAGTATCTTTCTCAATTTTCAATTTTTCATTTTCCATTTTTCGCAGCCGCAGGCGGATCGTCGCCGTCTCGCCCGCGCCGATTGTCAGCTGATAGTGCGCGGCGGCTTTGGTGCCGGCCCCGGTGGGGTTGACGGCGTCGGCGCGGCCGTTGACGACGGCATCGTTGATGCCATCCTTGACATACGGCGTCGGGTTTGGGGCGCCGTAGAGCCGGCTGCTATTGGTCTCGTTTTCGGTGAAGAGCAATGTCGGCGCGCCCTGCCCGGCGGGCGCGCTATCGCAGGCCAGGATGTAGCGGCCGAGAACACGGTGCTCGGCGACAATCGAGGGCATGGTGCCGTTTTCGTTAGCCAGCCGAAGGCTGGGCCGTATATTCCTGCCGTCATGCTTGTAGCCCCAGCTCCAGCTGTTGCGGAACCAGAGCGTCGGCAGCAAGTGCAGCTCGGCCGCCTCTGGGCCGCGGTTAGTGGCGCTGATTCGGATCAGGATGTCGCTGGGGCCGGCCTTGGCGTACTCGATCACTACATCAAAGTAGCGATTCTCGGCGAACGCGCCAGTGTCGATCAGCTCGTACTCTGGAGCGTCCTTGCCGCGGCGACAGTTGGTCTCGACCAGGTCGGCGTAGGGGAAGGCGCGCTGCGGGTATTTATACAGCATCTTCATGTAGGAATGGGTCGGGGTCGAGTCGAGGTAGAAGTAGTACTCTTTGACATCCTCGCCGTGGTTGCCCTCATCCCCGGTCAGGCCGAACAGCCGCTCCTTGAGGATCGGGTCCTGACCGTTCCACAGCGCCAGCGCGAAGCAGAGCCACTGTCGCTCGTCGCAGATGCCGGCCAGCCCATCCTCGTTCCAGCGGTAGACCCGCGAGCGGGCGTGATCGTGCGGGAAGTGATCCCAGGCGCTGCCATACGGGCTGTAGTCCTCACGCACGGTGCTCCAGGCGCGCTCGCTGAGATACGGCCCCCACTGTTTCCAGGCCGGGCCGTCGTTGTTGAGGCGATCGTGTTCGATGGTCATGGTTTCCTCCTAGCATTGACGAGGTGAAGGGGCGAGGGGGTGACGAGGCGATTGTCTGAAAGAGAGCGTCATCTTGTCACCCTCACTCTCTCACCGTCTCGCCACTCATAGTTTCGTTACACCGCCCTATGCAGATGCTATACTATCCGCACATATAGCCGAGAGCAGAAAGATGGAGCCACAGATCGATCGGCCGCGCCGAAAGGAAACCGCATGACGCCGTTCCGGTCGCCCGCGTTCCGCCGCCTCTGGTGTTCGAGTCTGGCTTCAACCCTGGCGACGGGGATTGAGCGCACCACGACCGCCTGGCTGGCGCTTGAGTTGGGCGGCGGTGCAGTCACGATCGGGCTGATCTTCGCGGCGCGGATGCTGCCGTCGCTGTTGTTCGCTCTGGCGGCCGGGACGATCGCCGACCGCGCCGAGAGGCCGCGCCAGCTGCTGGCAGTTTCTGGGGCGGCGCTGCTCCTGATGGCGACCTTCGGCTGGCTGGTTGCGACGGGGAGCCTGCGCGTCTGGCAGGTGGTCGTGTTTGCATTCGCGGCGGGCTGCCTGATGGTGTTCGATACGCCGGCCCGCCAGGCGCTGGTGCTCGACACGGTGCCCAGAGAGGCGGCGCCGAGCGCCCTGGCGCTGACCGCCCTGGTCGGGCGGTTCGCTAACGCACTCGGCGCGCTCGGCGCTGGAGTGCTCATCCCGCGCATCGGCGCCGCGCGCTGCTATCTGGTGATCGCCATGGCCTATGCGGTCGCGGCGCTGCTGGCCGCGACACTGCGCATGCCGCAAGCACAGCGGGTCCTGGTCGCCCTGCCGCCGTTCAGCCGGGCGTTCCGGGATGCGGCCCGGCTGATGATCGACGTGCCAGCAGTACGGACGCTGTTCGTCGCCGGCATCGCCTGTGAGATATTCGCCTTCTCGCACATGAGCGCGCTGCCGCTGTTCGCGCAGGATGTGCTCGCGACCGGTGCTGAGGGCCTCGGCACGCTGAACGCCGCCCTGGCGATGGGCGGGGCCTGCGCGGTCGCGCTGCTAGCGCTGCTGCCTGCGCGCCTAGAGCGACAACCGCTGCTCGGCGCGATCTTTCTGGTCTACGGCCTGTCGATCGTCGCCTTGGCAGCCACACGCGAGCTAGCGGTGGCGGCGGCGGTGCTGGTGGTCACGGGCTGCTGCGCAGGGGCGTTCGATGTGCTCCTGCAGACGCTCATCCAGATGGCGGTGCCGGACGAGCAGCGCGGGCGGGCGGTCGGGGTGTGGATGCTCGGTCTCGGCTCGGCGCCTGTCGGGCACCTGGAGATGGGGGTGATGATCGCAGCGCTTGGGCCGCCGACCGCGCTGCTGATCAATGGCGCGCTGACGGTGGCTGCTGCTGCGGCGCTCCTGGCGCGCGCCCCGGATTACCGCTGGACACGCTGGGCGCGCCCAACGCCGGATTAGTGCATAGTTCGGCGGCGCTCAGATACTGTACCGCTCGTGGAAATCGGCGATATGGTAAAGTTCATGGCCGGCAGCGATATAGGCCCATGCGCGCGCACTGCTGGCGTGACCGGCGACCGTACCACGCCGCAGCCACGCGTCGGCGTCAAAGCCGCGCAACAATGCGATGGTGGCGCGACGCTGTGCGGCGTAGGCCTCCAGCAGATCATCCAGCATTCGCTCGGAGCAGTGGGCCGCGCGGACATAGTCATCCTGTTCGAAGCCGGCGAGCTCAGTGGTATCCCCGCGCGCGATCCGCAGCGCACGATAGGCAAACACCTGCTCGGCATCGGTGATATGCCCAAGCACTTCGAGCACATTCCAGTCGGTTGGTGTTGGGCGGGCCAACGCCTGGGCACGGCTCAGCGGAGCAAGCAGTGCGCGCGTCGTGTCGAGCTGCGTCTGCAGAATGGTCAGGATATCGCCATCGGGCACGCTGGCGACGTAGCCGGCGAAGGCCGACGCGTACTCGTCAACAGAGGGACGACCTCGGGTGATTGGTAGCATAGTTTTCTCGCAGCTATTGCGGTACCTCAATACCTGCGCATAGTATACATCACCTCCAGCCGGGCACGCCCAAGGCTTGGGTTCAATGGGTAGCGCTTGATTCAATGGACATACCAACAATCAATGTCTCCCTCTCGGTTGTGGGCACTCTAGCGTGCATGGCGGTTGGCGCACAATTATCAGAGGAGGTAGCGCGCGAGGTATTTTCTACGACGCGCCGGTGGCAGTGATCCGCTCCTTTGCGAGTGTGGGCACGCGCCGCCGGCCCCGAACAATCTGCTATAATACCAATCACTCCATCACAAACCCATACATGCGGCCAAATGCCCCGACCCCGAACATGGTCGCGGTTTGGGGCCGGGGGTACCGAGGAGGCGGGGATGGCAGGCACGACGCCGCATGTGGAGCGGGATACGTTGACGGTTGGGCCGCCCGGCGCGGAGCAG
>DATFXE010000716.1:0-7020 GCA_035258585.1 Roseiflexaceae bacterium
CTGCGTAAGTCCTAAATCGATTGCCTGACATGCCCAGAGCTGTTGCAAAGCTGGGAGCGCGAGGGACCGACTACCTTCTGGGTGCCCCCTCCAGACCTCCCCAGAAAGAATATTCCGTGTCCATGTACGGATCAGTAGGACTTAGGCAGTTGGCGTTTTCGCGGGGGTCACCCAGAGGGTACCCGGGGCCTGTGGCCCCCGAGAACCTTCTTTTCCGCCCAGGTGTGGCGGCAAAGCCGCCACACCTGGGCGGAAAGAGGAAGTTCTTTGGAGGGCAAAGCCCTCCAAACCTCCCAACTGCGTTACTCCTAAGAGTATACGTTCGGCGTACAACTTTAGATCTCTAGTTTCTTGCTCAAGATAATATAGTATTGACCTCCCTCATCCATTGGTCGGATACAGCGCAGGACAGATTTCCCGCGAAATCGGGACAGTGTGCTCATGACAGAGGGACAGCGCCGATGCTACACTTCCAGACAAGGCGATAACGCCTACGTTATATGAAACAAGGAGACGACCGTGATTACGACCCCGAACCGGCCAACCAGCTATACCGCCCGTTCCACCAATGCCGGCCGCATACTTGCGGCGATCCGCTGGCCGTTCACGAATAAATTCGCCTCGCCGATCTGGCTGGCGCTGCGGCTGTATATCGCCTGGATCTGGTTTCAGATGAGCATGTCGAAGTTCCAAGCCGGCTGGCTGACCAGTGACCCTGTTGGTACCATGTTCAAAATGATCGAAAAGGGCTCGATCGCGGTGCCGCTGCCGTTCTATCGCGGTGTCGCCGGCGCGCTGCTCGACGCGGGCATCTCGCCCATGCTCTCGCACAGCATGCCGTTCCTGGAAATGGCGGTGGCCCTTTCGTTCGCGAGTGGCGTGCTGGTCCCGGCCGCCGCGGTCGGCGCCATCCTGCTGAACATCAATATCGTGCTATCGGGCATGGGCACTCCGGCGTTCGACGGCCCGATCATTACGTCCCAGATCCTATTCCTGATGTCCTACCGGGTGGTCGGCGCGATCGGCTTCGAGGGGCTGGCCCGGCGCATCCTGAAGGCTGCCGTTCAGGCGGTTCGGCCCGCCCGCCTGGCGCGGCTGCAGCGCGGGTAGCCAAAACCTAACCAGCGCAGGTGTTGGGTATCGGGTGTTGGGCTTGACGATGTAGCCTTCTTGATACCCAATACCCAACACCTAAACCTTGCTTGGAAATGTAGCAGCAATCAGCATGCCAAGACACCAAGGAGATCGATCTTCCGTGGTGTCTTGGTGGTAAAGAATCAGCCTTACATCGGCGATATTCTGTGACGCTACTTGTCGCACGTGTGTGCTATATTGGTGATATTCTCGTTGCGTGCACGAATAGAGGTGATATTGCTGGCTTACTCAGGTGGGAGGTTTGGAGGGCTTTGCCCTCCAAGAAGCTTTTGTTTTGCGGGTGGTGCGGGCGGCAAAGCCGCCCGCACCACCCGCAAAAGAGAAATTTTTCGGGGGCCGCAGGCCCCGCACCCCCAGCTAGCGAGTTTGCCAGCAGTATCAGAGGTCAGGGAATTGCCAGAGAGGAACACCATGCCCTACCGGCGATTAACCGAGGCTGAGATGCAGACGTTTGTGGAGGAGTTTGTCGCATACCAGCGCTGGCGCGTCTATGCCGCCTATGCCACCGATCTGTATGGAGCGGCTGCCGAGCGAGTGGATGTCGTGGCTGGTATCGAGCGCGGCGACGAGTTTCGCTACCTGGTGATCGATGCGGTCGAAGTATTCGACGCGCAGGGACGGCAGCTGGATCCAGATCTGTCGACCGACTGGTGGCGGTCGATGCTGCACGAGGCGTCCATCCCGGCGCCGATGCGTGGGCCGGCCCAGCTGGAGAGTAGCTGGCTCGAGGAAGATGATAATCGTCAGGACTGGATGGCCGACGCGATCGGCGAACGGCGAGCGGCGTTGCCGGTGCCGCCGGGCGGCTACGATACTTTCTGGCTCAGCCGCCCGCCGAAGCGGCGCCATCGGAACATTTATGCGCCGGAGTAACTGTTTATCGTGCCAGTCGTGCTGAATTCATCGGTGGGGAACGGGGGCCTGCTGTCGTGCATCACTGTACAACGTCCAGCCAGGCGCCCCGCTAACCTTAGAGGCGGCCGGTTCAGCCGGCGCTCGTATCGTAACCTTTATTTAACTTTTCCTCAATAGGTCAACAGGGCTAGGCCAAACTACCACCGCTCGTACGTGCGAGGCGATGAAAAGCTGATCAGCGCCTCGGCGCGTCATGAAGGCCCAATTCAGTCAGCCCACCTCGCGCAGCACATCCTTGTTCGCGCACAGCGCCGCGATACGCCTCGCTGAAGATCACATCCTCGGTTAGCTTGCACAGCTCGGGGTTGGTGAAGCAGATCACCGCCTGCTTCTTGGCCGCGCTGTCCAGATAGAAATCCGAGGTCTTATAGCAGTTTGCGGTTGGCAGGAGGCAGGAAGCAGTTGCATTCTACGCGTTACAATACGTTTCTCGCCTTTGCATGAGTGCTCAACTGTTTTGCAATCTGCTGTAAACAGCGCCTTGGCCAGGAATTCGGCGATCTGCTCGGCGAAGTTGGGGTAGCGCTGGCCGGCTTTTAGCCCCTTGCGCACGCGGCTTCCCCATGCCAAATCTACATCTCAGGTCGGAGAAATTGGTCCTTGACGGCGCTTCAATTGATGTTATAATAACTAATATCAATTAAATAAGGGTAACATCATTTATATGGATAGCGTTAACAAGTATCCTGGCCGCCGAAAAGCGAAGCGATCCTACCGAGGACACGTGCAGGCGGAAGTGCGGGCACTCACGCGCCAGCACATTATCGAGGCCATGGTTGCCCTCTACGCCGAATCCTGGCTCGATCAGATCACGCTCGATCAAGTTGCGAAACAGGCTGGTGTGACGGTCCAAACCGTTCTCCGGCACTTTGGGACAAAGGAGGCGCTTATTGCCGCGGCAGGCCGCCAGGTGAACGATGCGGAGAACGCGCGGCGAGCCGATATCCCCGTGGCCGATCTGGAGGGCGCGCTGGCCTATTTGATGGATCACTACGAAACCGTGGGCGATCAAGTGCTGCGTGGTCTGGCGCAGGAAGGACGCTATCCAGAATTAGCGGTATTGATGGAAGAGGGGCGCGTTGGGCATCGTGCCTGGGTCGCGCGGGTCTTTAGCACGTATCTCGAGCAGCGCTCAGGCGCCGATCGCGATCGCTTGCTCGCCCAGCTTGTCGCCATCTGCGATGTCTATACCTGGAAGCTGCTGCGCCGGCAGGCCGGACTGAGCCGCGAGCAGACCGCGCTGGCGATCCGCGAATTGCTGCTGCCACTCCTGGCCGATCGGCCTGAATAACGCCGCACGGGCGCACCGTGCATTCGCGCAACCACATCGCCGAAGGAGGCAAACGCGATGCAAACACAGCCACGAACATATCTCTTCGTCCTGTGGGAAGGCGGGGGCAATGTGCCTCCCATGCTTGGCCTGGCCCGTCGGCTTGTCGAGTGCGGGCACACAGTGCGCGTGATTAGCGACCCATGTAACGAGCGCGAGGCGCTGGCAGCCGGCGCTACGTTTGTGCCATATACCAGCGCGCCGCATCGTCACGACAAGCGTGCAGCAAGTACCATCGTCAACGATTACGCCGCAGCCAGCCCAGGGGCGGCCTTGCGGGTCTGGCTTGACGCAATCGCGTGCGGCCCAGCGTTAGCCTACGCCCAGGATGTGCTTGCCGAGCTTGAGCGCCAGCCGGCTGACGTGGTGGTCGTCAACGAATTGCTGTTTGGGGGCTTGTTCGCGGCCGAAAAGGCCGGCGTGCCATGTGCCATGGTCATTCCCGGCACCTACAACCTACCAGCGCCAGGGATGCCGCCGATAGGCATGTTGCCACTCTCCGGCCCAGTCGGCTGGCTGCGCGATCGGCTGGTGCGGTTCATGGTCGAGCGGCTGCTGGCGGCGGGCATGCCCGCGCTCCAAAACGCGCGCCATGCGCTTGGATTGGCCCCGCTCGATAGCCCGGTGGCCTATATCGAGCGGCTCGAGCGTGTGCTGGTGCTGACCAGCCCAGCCTTCGAGTTCCCCGCCAGATTTCCGGCGAATGTGCGCCTGGTCGGCCCGATTCTCGATGATCCCGATTGGGCGGTGCCCTGGCAGTCACCGTGGCCCGCCGATCACCCTGACCCGCTCGTCGTCGTCGGCTTTAGCACGACATTCCAAGATCATCAAACTCGAGTGCAGCAGGTGATCGACGCGCTGGCGGATTGGCGGGTTCGCGGCCTGGTCACGCTTGGGCCAGCCTTGGACATTGCAGCCTTCCACACGCCGGCGAATGTGGTGCTGTGCGAATCGGCGCCACATGCGCAGGTGTTTCCATACGCCAGCGCCGTGGTGACCCACGCCGGGCATGGCACGGTCATCCGCGCGCTGGCCCATGGCGTTCCGATGGTGTGCCTGCCGCTTGGCCGCGACCAGCCCGGCAATGCCGCGCGGGTGGCCTTCCACGGCGCCGGGATCCGCCTGACGGCGAAAGCGCCTGTCGAGGCCATTCGCCAAGCGATCCAGCGGGTCGTGATCGAGCCGCAGTTTCGGCGAAGCGCGCAGCTGCTGGGGCGGCGCATCAGCCAGAGTGCTCGCGCGCGAACAGCGATCGACGAATTGGAGCAGCTGGCCGCGCCGCCCCGCGCCGCCGACACATCCCCTGGCGTGGCCGCGCGTCTGGCGGCGTAATACGGCGATACTGCTGGCTTACTCAGATGGGAGGTTTGGAGGGCTTTGCCCTCCAAGAAGCTTTTGTTTTGCGGGGGCCGCAGGCCCCCGCCCCCCAGCTGGCGAGTTTGCCAGCAGTATCATACATTGGTGGTGCAGGGCGGCATACCTACAAACTAATCAGCTTCTGCTTCACGGCGATGCTGACCGCCTCGGTGCGATTGGTCGCGCCGAGCTTGCCCAGGATGTTCTGGACGTGTACTTTGGCGGTGCGCGGCGCGATCGAGAGCAGCGCTGCGATCTCGCTATTGCTGTGCCCTTGGCCGATCAGCGTCAGCACTTCCAGCTCGCGCGGCGTCAGCGATTCTGGCCCGCCCGCGCTGACGCCCACCACCAGCCGGGCCGCCACCGCCGGCGCCAGCAGCGTCTGGCCGGCGTGGACACTGCGGATCGCGCCCAGCAGCTCGTCGACTGAGGCGTCCTTGAGCAGATAGCCCTGCGCGCCGGCCCGCAGCGCCTTGAAGATGAACTCGTCGGTGGCGTAGGTCGTCAGCACCAGGATGCGCGCTTCGGGCGACAGCTCGCGGATGCGGCGGGTGGCTTCGGGGCCGTCCATCACTGGCATCTGCAAATCCATTAGCACCACGTCGGGCTGGAGCCGCGCGAACAGATCGATCGCCTCCTGGCCGTTGGCGGCCTCGCCGACGATCGCGATCTCGTCCTCATCCTCAAGCACGGCGCGCAGCCCCTCACGCACGATGCGCTGATCTTCCACAATAAGAATATGAATAGGCATAGGCTTTCCTGTCCGAGTATTTGGCAACGCGGCCTGCGCTGTCATAGTAGAACTTACGCAGTTGGCGTTTTAGCGGCGGTCACCCAGAGGGTAGATGGGGCCGCAGGACCCCGAGAACCTTCATTTCCGCCCACCTGTGGCGGCTTTGCCGCCACAGGTGGGCGGAAAGAGGGGTTCTTTGGAGGGCTTTGCCCTCCAAACCTCCCAACAGTGCGCTCTACTTCACAGCTCCGGCAGTATCCCGATTGGCAGCATTGATCGGTGGGCCGGGAATCGTAATTGCCACAAGCGTGCCCGCGCCGGGCGCGCTCTCGACTTGCAGCGTGCCGCCGGCCAGGCGGGCTCGCTCGCGCAGGCTCAGCAACCCGAAGCCATTGCCGGCGCCGCTGGCCGGCACGGCCTCTGGCGCGAAGCCAACCCCGTCGTCGCGCACCCAGACGCGTAGCTCGCCGTCGTCCGTCTCGGAGCCGACGTCGACCGCGCTGGCCTGGGCGTGCTTCTCGACATTCTGCAGCGCCTCCTGGACGATTCGCAGCACCTGGGTGGCGGCGGCGTGCCCGAGCTGCGGCGGCAAGCCGCTGTGCGCGTAGGCGGTCGGCAGGCCGGTGCGTGCCGCGAAGCGCCCGGTCAGATCCTCGAGCGCGCCGCTGAGCGCCCGGCCGTCGATCAACGGCGCCGCCAGCGTCCAGACGCTGCGGCGCACATCTTCGAGCGACTCGCGCGCCAGCTCGTGCGCGCGGGCGATCCGCGCGCGGGCGCGCGCAGGGTCGCGCTCGAAGCCGCGCTGAGCTGCTTCGAGCTGCATGGTAACGGCCGTCAGCCCCTGGGCGATCGTGTCGTGCAGCTCGCGCGCCAGGCGGTTGCGCTCGGACAGTGTGGCCGAGATGCGCGACTGCTCGTACAGCCGCGCGTTCTCGATCGCCACGGCCGCGGCGTCGGCGAACGGCTGTAGGAGCCGTGCATCTTCGCCGGTGAATGGCCCGACCGAGGACTGATTCAGTTCCAGCGCACCGATTGTGATGCCTTTGGAGATCAGCGGCAGCACCAGCCGCGCGCCGCTGGCCTCGGGCGCGAGCCGCGCGATCGAGTCGACGCCCCACAGTTCGTCGGCTGTGCTGACGAGCGCTGCATCGTGCGGCGGCACGACTGCGGCCAGCCGCAGCTGCTCACGCTCGCCATCGCCGGCCTCGTCGCGCAGCCAGACATGGGCCTGAGCGGCATGCGCCAGCGCGCGGCCCTCGGCGGCCACCTGTTCCAGCACCGTGGCCAGGTCGAGATCGCGCGTGAGCGTGGCGGTGATCTCGACCAGCCGCGCCATGTAATCGCGCTGCCGCGCCAGGTCGGCCGCTAGGCGGTCGGCCTCGCGGCGCGCACCGGCCTGTTGGATCGAAAGCCGCACAAAGGCATAGGTGAAGGCCATAAATGTTCCGTAGCCGAAGGTCGGAAAGAGAAACGCCACCGGCTCAGTCTGCCCGCTCAACCAGATCCCCAGGTTCATCAGCCCAAGGAAAAA
>DATFXE010000717.1:0-3375 GCA_035258585.1 Roseiflexaceae bacterium
CGCAAGCAGCATGGCCAGCCGCTGCAGCGCTGGCCTGGTCTGCCCGTGTGCATGCTGCACGCGTGCTAGGAGGAGCGACGCATGGGCTTCAATCCCCAGATCCGCGAGCTGCTGACTGAGAGCCAGCGCCGCCTGTGCGTCTCGCTCGGCTGCCTCCAGATCATTCCACGTATAGGCCAGCTGTGCCAGGCCCAGCAGCGCCTTGGCCCGGTCGGTCGGATCCTCGTCTGCCTCCGCGAGCACCTGGCGATAGTGTTCTGCCGCCTGGTGCAGCTCCGCCTGGCCACGGCACACCTCACCCAGCGCGAGCCGAACGATGCGGCGGCCTGGCGGGTTGGCGGTGGCTTCACACAGCGCATACGCCTCCAGGAACTGCTGGCGGGCTGTGTCGAGCTGCCCCGCCTGGCGGGCGTCTTCGCCAACGATCCCCAGGCAGATCACCCGTGAGTTGGCAAAGCGATCCACAGCGGGGACCTGAACAAGCGCCTGCCGGGCAAGGGTCGCTGCCGTAGCGATATCCCCCTGCCGCACCGCCAGCAGCGCACGGAAGGCGAGCACTTCGCCAAGTCGAGCCATGTCTTCGCTGCTGCGCCAGCCCTGTTCCGCCCGCTCGAGCAGCGGCTGCACCTGGGCCAGGATCGATGGCACGAGCTGATCCGAGGCCGAGCCAAACACCAGGACGCTCGCATATGCAAAGCAGAGCGCCGGGGCCGCGTCGAGGACGGTCACCGGCAGCTGCGCAAGCCAGCGTTGTAAGGTATACAGCTCATAGTATTCGGCCAGCGGCTGCTGCTCGATGAAGCGTTCCATCAGCGCGGCGGCGCGCGTCGCTTCGCCCCCCGCCAGCGCGGCGTCGACTGCGTCCGCGAGCATGCCGTGCTGTTCATACCAGGCGCTGGCGCGGCTCGAACACGCGCGCAGCGCATCGTCGCCAAGGCGCCGCCGCGCCTCGTGCTGCATCGCCTCGGCAAAGAATGTCTGATAGCGATACCACGGTATGGCTCCGCCGAGGGGCAGCAGAAACAGCCCCGCCCGTTCCACCATTTCGAGCATCCGCGCACTGTCAGTCCGTCCAGTGACCGCATCGCAGAGCGAGCCGGTCAGGCGACTGAGCACGCTCGTTTGCAGGAGGAAGTTCTGCAGCGCCTTGGGCTGGGCGTCCAGCACTTCGGTGACCAGGTATTCCACCAGATGCCGGTGGCTGCCGGCAAAGGCGGCGAGCACCTGTTCAAGCTGCTGCTGGGAGACGTGCCCTTGGAGCGCCAGCGTGGCCAGTCGCAGTCCCGCTGGCCACCCTTCCAGGTGGGTATCGAGCTGTTGCATCGCCTCCGCTGTGGGCGGGAACGCTAGAGTGTGCTGGAAGAAGGTCGTCCGCTCCTCGGATGAGAAGCGCAAGTCGGCGATACCGACTTCGTGCAGCTCATTGCGCGCACGCCAGCGGGAGAGCGGCAGCGGCGGTGACGAGCGCGTCAGCAGTACCACGTGCATTGTGGGCGGTAGGTGATCGAGCACAAAGGCCACCGTCTCATGGATCCGCGATTCGGTGATGACATGATAATCTTCCAGTACCAAGATTCCGCGGCCACTCAGGCGGCTCAGAGCATTGAGGAAGCTGGTGAGCACCCTTTCCAGCGGCGCGGGCCCGAAGGGCGATGGCGGCGTGGCGAGCAGCGCAACGGCGGCCTGCTCAAGATCGGGCGCTATTATCCGGCAGGCGCTGAGGACGTAGCGCCAGAAGCGGATCGGATCGTTGTCGCCCGAGTCCAGTGCTACCCAGGCCACCGGCGGAAGAGCGCCACGCGCGCGGCGATCGGCCACCCATTGACTGAGGAGCGTGGTCTTGCCAAAGCCCGCCGGCGCCGCGATCAGGGTGAGCTTGTGGAAGAGCCCGGCATCCAGCTGCACCAGCAGCCGCTCGCGCACGACAAGCGCAGCCTGCGGGTGGGGCAGACGCAGCTTCGGTTCTAGCAGCTCCGGCTGCGGCGCACCACCACTCGGGAATGCCTCAGATACAGACTGCGGCAGCGCTTCGGGCGGCGCCTGGGTCGATACTGCTGTGGGAAGCGGCGCAGATGGGACATCCACGAGCGGTGGTCGTTGGCCAGTCAGGGCCTGGGCGGTGGCCTCTAAGCGCGCCATCGTCAGATCGGCGCTCCGCCCGACGTATTTCTTGACCATGCGTCCGCCCTGGCGCCGATAGGCGTACCAGTAGCCGTCCCGTCCACGCTGGCGTGCCTCTTTCAGCAGGGTCAGCTGACCAGCTCGCCCGTGGAAGGCAAACGCGCGATGCGCGGCCAGCCAGGCCAACCAGGCTGCATCGTCGCCGTGCAGCAGCGGCTGGCTCGGCTGATGGAGGTCGTACAGTTCGTAGCGCTGGTGAGCGGGCGACCAGATCAGTGTGTATGTCGCAGCTTTCGGCATTGGCTGTGTGCACCAATCTTGTCCCCCAACAACGGCGGCACTCGATTATAGCGCACCACGACGCACACGGCAAATAATCCCCAACAGTGCATGGCGGAGAAACCCCACCCTCGCTTCGTTCGCCAGTCACCCACGCCCGATCACCCACCCAATCACCCTATCCAGGTGACTCGGATTCACCCGCTTGAGGGCTACACTGCTGGACGTGTGAGCGCTGACGCACCAGCAGCGCCAGGCATGCAATGGGGGTGCAAACGCTCACCACCAATTCGCTCAATTATGCGAAAGGAGCTCTTGATATGGCAACACCATTCAATGCCGAGGTGTCACCACCGACACACGCGACCGCGCCCAAAGGGGCACTCGGCTTTATCTTCACGGTGATCTTGCTTGACCTGATTGGCCTGACCATTCTGCAACCGGTGCAGGCCTATATCGTCCGCGAATACAACAGCGACGCGCTCACCGTCAGCTTGCTCACGGTGATCTAGGCCGCCGCGCAGTTCATGTGCGCGCCGATCCTCGGCCGGCTCTCCGACCGCTATGGCCGGCGGCCGGTGCTGTTGATCAGCGTGCTGGGCTCGGCCTTCGGCTACTACCTGTTCGGCGTGGGCGGCGCGCTGTGGGTGCTGTTCCTCTCACGCTTGATCGACGGCTTGAGTGGCGGCAATATCTCGACCGCCTCGGCCTACATCGTCGACATCACTCCGCCGGAGGAGCGCGCCAAGCGCTTCGCCCTGATCGGCGTGGCGTTCGGGCTGGGGTTTATCATCGGCCCAGCGCTGGGCGGTGCGCTCAGCCAGATCAGCTTGGCCGCGCCAGCCTACGCGGCGGGCACACTCTCGCTGTTCAGCGCGGTCGTCGGTTTCTTCGTGCTGCCCGAGTCGCTGCCCAGAGAGCGGCGGATCACTGGGGCGTTCCGCTGGCAGGAGCTCAATCCGCTCGGCGCGGTCG
>DATFXE010000718.1:0-5632 GCA_035258585.1 Roseiflexaceae bacterium
CGAAAGCATTACATGACGCGAAAGAGTGGTTTTGTTTGATCGAAAGTGGGGCGGTTATGACGCCTGCCGATCAGGCCGCTAACGCGAGGGAGCGCTACAGCGCGGCGATAGAAGATTACCTCAAGGCAATTTATACGCTTGGGCGCACGCAAGCCCAGGTGACGACCTCGCTGTTGGCCGAGCACCTTGGTTTCAAGCCGGCCTCCGTCACCGGTATGCTCAAGACTCTGTCGGATATGCATCTGGTGGCCTACACTCCCTATCATGGCGTCGAGTTGACGCCGGCCGGCGAGCAGATCGCGTTGGAGGTGGTGCGCCACCACCGGCTGATTGAGCTGTACCTGGTCGAGGCGCTGGGCTATGGCTGGGATGAAGTCCACGACGAGGCCGAGCGGCTCGAGCATCATATCAGCGAGAAGCTGGAGGCCCGCATCGCGGCGCATCTGGGCGAGCCGGATTTCGACCCGCACGGCGACCCGATCCCGACCTTGGAGGGCCTTCTGCCCTCTGGCTCCGACGCGCGGCTGGCCGACCTGGCGGCTGGCGAGACCGGGAGCATCACACGCGTGCGCGATCAGCACCCCGATCGCCTGCGCTACCTGGCCGATCTCGGCCTGGTGCCCGGCGCGACGGTTGTAGTCGTCGCCAGCGCGCCATTCGATGGGCCGCTATCGCTCGATATCGGCGGCGCTGTCCATCCGCTCGACCGGCGGATCGCGCGCGAGATCTATGTAAAGCGTGCCGAGTGATTCGCAAAGCGTTGGAACGTTGGAACGCTCCAACGTTCCAACGTTCCAACGTTCCAACGTTCTAACGAGGTGTCGCAAAGGAGTTATCAATGCAGATAGCCGGCAGCAGCGCGCTCGTGACCGGTGGCGCTTCCGGCCTGGGTGCGGCCACCGCGCGGCGCCTGGCGGCCCATGGCGCGCGTGTCACAATCGCCGACCTGAACCGCGCGGCCGGAATAGCGCTCGAGCAGGAGCTGGGCGCCCGATTCGTCCCAACCGATGTCGCCGATGGCCCGGCTATGCAACAGGCGATCGACGCAGCCGCGGCCTCGGATGCAGGATTGCACATCCTGGTCTGTTGCGCCGGCGTTGCCACAGCCGAAAAGGTGCTTGGCAAAGATGGGCCGCTCGATCTGGAGCGCTTCGCGCGCGTCGTGCAGATCAACCTGGTCGGCACCTTCAACGCCATCCGGCTGGCGGCTGAGCAGATGTCAAAGAACGAGCCGAACGCCGAGGGCGAGCGCGGCGTGATCGTCACCACCGCATCGGTGGCGGCCTTCGACGGCCAGATCGGCCAGGCCGCCTACAGCGCTTCCAAGGCCGGCGTTGCCGGTATGACGCTGCCGATCGCGCGCGAGCTGGCGCGATACGGCATTCGTGTCGTCAGCATCGCGCCCGGCATCTTCGACACGCCGATGCTGGCCGGTCTGCCCGAGCCGGCGCGCATCTCGCTTGGCCAGCAGGTGCCCTTCCCGCCGCGGCTGGGCCGTCCGGATGAGTACGCCGCGCTGGTGGAGCAAATCGTCGAAAATGTCATGCTGAATGGCGAAACGATCCGTCTCGACGGGGCGATTCGTATGGCTCCGCGCTAATTTGGCGATTGGAGATTAGGGATCGGGGACTAGGAGTGGATCGGATCCCCCGCCCTAATACCCAATCCCCAATCGCTACCTTCATGCGATCACGCCGGCATTTTCTGCAACTCTCCTTCGTCGCTCTGCTGGCGTCCGCCGCCAGAGTTGTGTTTACGCAGGCCGAGCCGCCACACGCGCCGCCGGCCGCAACGCCGGAGCCTGCGCCCACCCCAACCGTTGGCGTGCTTGAGATGGCGCACGCATCGCGCCAGGTGCTGCTGCCGCTCACACTGGTCAGCACAGCGCCACTGGAGGCGCCTGCTGTCTCCACCGTAGCACAGGCCAACCAACAGATCTATGTACCGCTGATCCAGACGAGCGCCCCGCCGCTCGTGGGCGCGCCGCTGCTGGCGCCGGCATCGGGCAGTGCCGAGCAGGCGATCGCCTGGCTTTCGGCGCGCGCCGCCTATACCAGCGACGACGTGGTCAAAATCGTCAATGATTATGTGCGCATCGGCGAATCGGTTGGAGTGGACTGGTTTCTGGCGATCGCCCAGATGGCGCACGAGACCGGCAGCCTGACATCCTGGTGGTCGCAGCGGCCGCGCCGCAACCCCGCCGGCATCGGCGTGACGGGCGCGTGGCAACCTGGCCTGCCTGACGGCACGCCAGGCCCCGCTCCGGGGCCATCTTGGGCTTGGAATAGCACGCTGGGTCGCTGGCTTGAAGGCGTGTCCTTCGCCACCTGGGCCAGTGATGCTGTGCCGGCGCACCTCGGTCGGCTGCTGGCCTATGCGCTGCCTGCCGGCCAGGGAGATGCCACTCAGCAGGAGTTGATCACCAAGGCGCTCGGCTACCGTTCCCTGCCGGCCAGCTATCGCGGCATTGCCCCGACGGTCCTCGGGCTGAATGGCACCTGGGCGGTTCCGGGGACTGATTACGGACAGCGGATCATGGCGTTGGCAGAGGCGATGCGGCAGCTGTGAGGCTCTGGCGCGTTCACCAAGGAAAAGTGGCGTTTACCTGCCCCGCGCCGCCAGCGCGCAATCGTAGCACCATGCCGCGCGGTTGTGCAGCGCCCAGCGCGACCCGCCCTTGCGCGGCGGCACGACATAATAAACGCCGAGCTTTAGACCGCGCCGGCCGCAGCGCTCGCAGCGCCCGCCGGCGCGCCGCCAGACTCGCCAGTCCAGGCGTAGCGGCGAGGTATCCAGCGCCAGGTGCAGCGTCACGCCGATCGCCAGGGGGCGCAGGATTGGCCAGCGCCAGCCGAGCAGCCAGACCAGCGGAATGGTGAAGCGCACAGAGTGGATGATCGAGCGCAGCGAGCCGTAGCGCCGCCGCCTGTCGCCCTTCGAGATCGGCTCGTTGCGCCAGCGGTCGTAGCGCAGCGCGCCAAACGGGTTCCAATCGCCGCTGCGCAACGCGTAGAGCAGGTAGTGATCGGCGTCCAGCAGGACCCCGCCGGCCAGCAGCAGCGCGGCCTTGCGCGGCGCGCGTGGGTAGAGCGCAGCCCCCAGCAGAGCGGATGTCAGGATATGAGTGCGCAGGCGCATGGGATTGTGCGAACGTTCAAACGTTCGAACGTTCGCGCGTTTGAACGTTTCCAAGGGTGAACTGGGTCAGATACATCCGCTCCATTATGCGGAACCCCAGACGTTTGTACGTCGTCAATGCGGGCGTGTTATGCTCGAGCACCATAAGGAACACGCGCGGCGACAGCTTGAAGGCCGCCTGTGCCAGCGCGGCCGTGCAGGCCGATGCGAAGCCCTGCCGCCGATGATCCGGATGGGTGGCGACGTGGCCGATCTCGATCACCTCGGGCGTCGCAAAATGTGTCGCCGCCATCGCCACCAGCCGATCGTCCACAAAGCAGCCGAAGGCGGGGCCGAGCGCCAGAGCGCTGCCGTGCCACACGCTCAAGCCGGCCGCGCGCGCCAGCGCATCCATCTCGGGCAAATCGTCGTTGCTGAGCCGGTGGACCGGCCGGCCCTCGAATCGGCGTAGCGACTCTGGCTCGACCACCATCTGGTGTTCGATCTGCGAGTCGAGAATGCGCGCGTGGCGAGCCAGCTGGTCGCGTCGCTCGGCCGGCAGCAGCGCCCAGGCCGGCTCGGCGCGCAGGCGCGCATTGCGATCGGAAAGTGCGGCGATGAGCATGCCGGCGACGTCGCCTGATTCGACCGCGAAGGTCAGATTGGGGATCGGCAGGTCGTGATAGGTCGAGGCGACGCCGTATACGCGCCCATGCTCTTCGGCGACTAGCACATCGCAGCGCGCACGGAGCTGCGTCGCGTTGGAGAGCGGCAGCGCGTTGCGATATGGCGAGGTGCGCAGGTAGGTCAGCGCGGCCAGTTGGTTGTCGGGGCCAAGTGGCGAGATATGCATAATGCGTAGTGCGTAGTGTGTAGACCTCACTTCTACGCACTACGCACTATATCAGACTTCTTCCTGTTCGGGGAATGGCCCGTGCTGGTCGTAGCGCTCCCACAGCGGGTGTTTGGCGCAAGCCAGGCGCTTGGTGCTGTCGGAGAGCAGCAGCTGTCGCGCCGCGGCGGCCGGCAGGATGTCCTGGTCGAGCTTGCCCGCGCGGAACATTGCCATCATTTCAGGGTAGAGATCGCTCACGCCGAGGTTGGCCAGCGCGATCGCCAGGTGCGACGCCAGCACTTTGTCCTCGCTGCGCTCCAGGCGCTCGCGGATACCGGCGATGATCTCGTCGCGCGTCTCAGGGGCCACCGCCGTGACGTAGCCCAGCGCGGTGAGCGCGCCGCTGCGCCCGGCCATGTTCCAGCTTTCGTCGTCGGCAATCCGCCAGAGCGGCTCGATCGCCACGGCGCCAAGGTGGCCGATGATCTGTGTTGCCTCGCTGGCCCACATCTCCGGCAGATCTTCGTCCTCGTAATCCAGCGATATGGGAAACTCGCGCAGCAGCGGCTCGACGATCTCGACCGCACCTAGCTCACCCAGCAGCCGCAGCGCATGGAGGGGCGCAAAGCTGTCGGGCTGCTCCTCGTGCAGGAGATCCACGTCGGTCGCCAGCGCCAGCAGCGGGCCAACAGCGGCATCCCCAGCGCGGATGATCGAGCGCACCAGCTGTTCCGACGGCCGCAGGCCCTCGCGCCGGAGCTGCTTAACCTTTTCCGCGATTCCTAACTCAAGTAACATTGTGTATCTCCTGAATCTAGACAAGGAGACAAGGAGATACTATACTGTCTTTGTCTCCTTGTCTCCCAGTCTCCCGGTCTCCTTGTCTTGCGTTGGCCATTCCCCGCAGGCCAGAAAATCGGCCAATGGGCGAAAGCTGCGCCGGTGCTGTTCGGAAGGGCCGTGAGCGCGCAGCGCCTGGGCGTGCATGGCGGTGCCGTAGCCCTTGTGCTGCTCGAAGCCATACGCCGGCGCACGCCGTCCAAGCTCGATCATGAGCCGGTCGCGGGCGACTTTGGCGACGATCGAGGCCGCAGCGATCGACAGGCAGCGCGCATCGCCCTTGATCAGCGACTGCTGCAAACACGCCCAGCCTTCGAGCTGCACGGCGTCGATCAGCAGCGCGTCGGCCGGCCGGGGCAGGCGCAGCAAAGCTACCTGCATCGCCAGCCGCGTGGCCGGCAGAATCCCGTGCGTATCGATCACATGCGCGGGCGTCGCCCCGATCGCCCATTCGTCGGCCAACGCGATGATCCGCTCGGCCAGGCGCTCGCGTTGCGGCGCGGTCAACACCTTCGAGTCGTCGACGCCAGCCAGCAGCTCAGGCTGCTCAAGCACGGCTCGTGGCAGCACCACTGCCGCCGCGACCACCGGCCCGGCCCAGCAGCCGCGCCCAACTTCGTCCACCCCGGCGATCTGGCAGTGGCCGGCGTGCAGCAGCTTCAGCTCTTCTTCGACTGTTGGCGGCATAGCAATATTTTAACTATAGTTGCCAAATCCGTTCAGTCCGCTGAACGTTCGGCGTTCACCAGGTCGACATGGTTGCTGCCTACTGGCTCCCAGCGCTCCTCGACGGCGAAGCCAAGCTCGGCCAGGCGCCGCCCGAGCAACGACTCAGGCCGG
>DATFXE010000719.1:0-4335 GCA_035258585.1 Roseiflexaceae bacterium
CCGCCGGCCAGGGCGCCCGCCGGGTCTGGTCGGACTCGCGCGGCCGGGTGTGGGTCAGCGAATGGAACGCCGGACAGCTGGGCATGTACGACCCGGCGGCCAACGCCTGGCGCGAGTGGAAGCTGCCGGGCGCGCGCCCGCAGGCCTACGCGGTGTTCGTGGACGATCGCGACGTGATCTGGCTGAGTGACTTCGGCGCGAACGCGCTGGTGCGCTTCGACCCGGCGACTGAGCAGTTCCAGAGTTTCCCGCTGCCCAGCTCACCCGCCAATGTGCGCCAGCTTCACGGCCGGCCGGGCGAGGTCTGGGGCGCCGAGTCGGGGGTCGACAAGATTGTGGTGGTGCGGACGCCTTGACAAAAGACGATCGACGATGGACGATAGATGATGCCTGGCATTGCACTATCGTCTTTCGTCTTTCGTCTATCGTCGCCCTCGAGATGCTGAGTGGAGATATGCACTTTGTCGCAATCGACCTGGGCAGCACCTTCATCAAAGGCGCCGTGTTGGATCTGGATGCGCGCTCGTTCGCGCATGTCCGGCGCGCCGCGTTTCCGGCGCCGATCGCCAGCCTGCCGCCGCTGCACTTCGAGGTCGACCCGCGCCAGGTGGTCGAGGCCACCCGCGCGCTGATCGACGACCTGGCGCGCGACGCCCCCGACTGCGCCGGGATCGTGCTCTGCAGCCAGATGCACGGCCTGGTGCTGATGGACGCGCGCGGCGAGCCGGCCTCCAACGCGATCACCTGGCGCGACCAGCGTGCGCTGGGGCCGCACCCCGAGGGCGGCACGGTCTTCGAGCAGCTGGAGCGGCGCGTCGGCCCGCAGGATCGCCAACTGCTCGGCAATGAGCTGCGGCCTAGCCTGCCCCTGTGCGGTCTGTTCAGTATGTCTGAGCTGGGCCAGCTGCCCTCCGACGCCACGGCGGCCGCGCTGCCGGATTTCGTGCTGGCGCGGCTGTGCGGCGCTGCTCCAGTTAGTGAGCCGACGATCGCCGCAGCGCAGGGCGCGCTCGACCTGGCCGCACGCAACTGGCACCGCCCGCTGCTTGAGGCGCTGGGGCTGGGTCGGCTGCGCTGGCCGGCGATCCAGGACGTTCGCGGGCCGGTGGGCGAAGCGCACGTGGGCAGGCGCTGGCTGCCGTGCTACCCGGCGATCGGCGATCAGCAGTGCGCGCTGCTTGGCGCGGCGCTCATGCCCGGCGAGCTGTCGCTGAATATCGCCACGGGCTCGCAGGTCAGCCTGGTCCGGCCGGCGCTGGCGTTCGGCGACTACCAGGTGCGGCCGTTCTTCGACGGCGGCTGGCTGAACACGATCACCCACATTCCGGCCGGCCGCTCGCTGGAGTTGCTCCTCGCGCTGCTGTGCGAGCTGGCCGAGTCGCAGGGCCTGAGCGTGCCGGACCCCTGGGGCGCGATCGCGCGGGCGGTCGAGGCCACGCCCGCGACCGACCTGACGATCGACCTGGCGTTCTTTGCCAGCGCCCTGGGCGACCGCGGCGCGATCGGCAACATCCACGAGCGCAATTTGACCGCCGGGCATCTGTTTCGCGCCGCCTTCGAGCGTATGGCCGCCACCTACGCAATCTGCGCGCGCCGGCTCGCGCCGGAGGCCGATTGGACGCGGCTGGTCTTCTCGGGCGGTCTGGCCCAGAACCTCGCGGCTCTGCGCGAAACTATCGTGCGCCAGTTCGGCGCCCCCTACCGTGTCTGCGCTACGCCCGAAGACACGCTCCAGGGTCTGCTGGCGCTGGCGCTGGTGTGCAGCGGCAGGGCTGCGTCGCTCTCAGATGCGGTTGTGGAGCTGTCGCGGGTGGGGGACGATTTCGAGAGCAGTGGGCAGGGGCTAGACGTGTAGAGCGTAGGACAAAGTTCGGTGCCGCCTTACAATGGTGTCATTGAGAATCAGCGTTTTTCATAGTAGGGACAGGATATATCCTGTCCCTACGATGAAAACATGATTAAGCAATGCATGGCGTCGGGCGGCGCGTGCGGGGGCGCATTGCGCAGTCGCACCTCCCGCCGGTGATCGGCCACGCCGATTGGGAATCGCAGAACCTGCGCTGGAGCGGCGGCCAGCTGTATATGGTCCACGATTGGGATAGCGCGGTGAGCCAGCCGGAGATGCAGATCGCCGGCTGGCTCACCACGGTCTTCACGGCCACGCGCAGCCTGCCGACCGACGCCACGCTCGACGAGACCGAGGCATTTCTGGACGCCTACGCCGTGGCGCGCGGCCGCCCGTGGAGCGCCGACGAGCGGCTGGTCTGCTGGGCCGCCGGTCTGTGGGTCAGGGCGTTCAACGCCAAGAAAGCGGCCGTGCGCGGCGGGCGAGAGCAAGTGGTCGAGCGGCTCAAGGTCGAGGCCGCCGAGCGGCTGCGGCAGGCGGGTGCGTAGAGGTAAGGATGTATGCAGCCTTGACAAAATCACACATCTGTTCTACGCTCTGGCGCAACTTGTAGCGAACTCTCGTTGATAAGAATTGCGCAGTCGCACGTTCAAGGGTCACCGTGCCTACCCTCATCGGGATCGGGATATAGCGGATGAAGAAGGAAAATATCGCGTTTCCGGATACAGTTTAGAAAGGCCAGCCATGACGACTCACGCGAGCGGATCGTTTGAAGTACAGATAACTCCGCAGGCGCAGGACCAGGCCGAGGGCTCGACGCTCGGGAGAATGTCGATCGACAAACAGTTTCAGGGCGATCTGGTAGCGACCGGTAAAGGCGAGATGCTGACCGCTGGCACAGATACCGGCTCGGCCGTTTATGTCGCTATCGAGCGGGTCACTGGCACGCTGCACGGCCGCAGCGGCTCCTTCGTAGTGCTGCACAATGGCGCTATGACGCGCGATAGCCAGCAGCTGACGATCACCGTCGTGCCGGATTCGGGCGCCGGCGAGCTGGTAGGGCTGGCCGGCAAAATGGCGATCAATATCGTCGACGGGAAGCACTTCTACGATTTCGAGTACACGTCGGTCGTGTGAACGCAGCCCTGCCTGCGTTCGCTCTGGCACTTGATAATCATCATATCTGTTTTTCGTTTTTCGCTCGCAGAGCGAAAAACGAAAAACAAAAAGAAGGAAAAGTACCGCGGCCAGCGACCACATCTGGTCGTTGCGTACGCCCAAAAATTGCTAGACCTGAACCATGCAATGGACAGCATACCCCGATATCGACGAGCTGCTGCGCGAGCTGCTCGACCGAATCCAGCACATCCTGGGCGCCAAGCTTATCGGCTTGTATCTCTACGGGTCGCTCGTGACGGGCGATTTCGATCACGGAATCAGCGATATCGACCTGCTGGCGGCTACGTCGGCCGACGTTGCGGGCCAAGATTTCGATCGATTGCAGCGCGAGCACCAGGATTTCGCCGCCGAACATACGGCGTGGAATGACCGCATAGAAGTGGCGTATGTTTCTGTGGACGCGCTCAGAACCTTTCGATCGCAAGCGAGTCCGATTGCGGTGATCAGCCCCGGCGAACCGTTTCATATCAAAGAGGCTGGCCGCGACTGGTTGATCAACTGGTGGGTGGTTCGCGAAAGAGGCGTCGCGCTCTTTGGTCCTTTTGCGACAGCGCTGATCGACCCGATTTCGAAGCAAGAGTTTTTACGCGCCGTACGCGAACAAACCGTGGCATGGCAGGCGTGGATCGATCACATGCGCGAGCGCAAAGCGCAAGCCTACGCCATCCTGACGATGTGTCGCGCGCTGTATGCCTACACCAACGGCGAGCAAGTTTCGAAAAAGCAAGCCGCCGTGTGGGCACAGGTAGGGCCGATCCATTCTAACGCCGGTCTAACACTGTCGCCGGCCTTGACAGGGATCGTCTTCCTATCACAATGCGGTGGAGTAGTCGCGAGTCATTCTGCTTGTACTAACGACACATTAGAACGAATCGGCCCTAGCTTCACCTCCCACGAGTTGTGGAATGAGTTTCCCTGGCTCAAGAAACGCTTGCCGACGCTCTGGACACGCAGCAAGTTGATTTCAACTGTTGGGGCCGTCGCGCTCGATGTCTTGAGGCAGTAGATTGAAAGCCAGAAGGGCGTGTGATGCGCAAGGCGTTCAAATACCGCATCTACCTGACGAAGGGCCAGCGGCGTATCTTGAACATGACCCTGGAAGAGTGCCGGTGGGTGTACAACCAGACGCTTGCGACTCGCCGTGATGCGTTCTCCGAGGGTGTATCGCTCTCCTGGTACGAGACGAAAGCCATGCTGCCTATTTGGAAGGAAGCGCGACCGTCGCTCAAGTTGGTGCATAGCCAGGTGTTGCAGAACGTCACACAGCGCGTTGATCTGGCGCTTCAAGCCTTCTTTCGCCGCGTGAAAGA
>DATFXE010000720.1:0-2626 GCA_035258585.1 Roseiflexaceae bacterium
GGTGGATATCGACCGGGATGCCGCGCCCATTGTCGGACACTGTCACCGAGCCGTCGGCGTGGATGACGATATCGATCTGATCGGCATACCCGGCCAGCGCCTCGTCGACAGAGTTATCGACGACCTCGCGGATCATGTGATGCAAACCGTTGATATCGGTTGGCCCGATATACATACCCGGCCGCCTCCGCACCGCCTCAAGGCCTTCCAGCACCTGGATCCGGCTGGCGGTATAGTCATTTGTGTCAATCGTCTTTGTTGCTTCGATCGTCATGTTTGTGTGCTCACTCGTGCTAGTTGTCAGTTATCAGTCGTCGTAGGGGCGAGGTCACCTCGCCCCTACGACGACTGATAACTGATGGCTCCATTCAATTCCTCGCCCGCAGCCCGGACGGTTTAGCCGGCGCGTTCTGCCAGCGCCGCAACCGCTCGCGAAAGAAGGCCATGCGTGCGGCCAGCAGCCCGCTGCCGATATATGCGCTGCCAATGAGCGCGACAACCAGGCCGCCGGTCGAGCCGACCAGCCCATGCCAGATCACGCCGCTACCCAGGCTAATGATCAGCGAGAGCGCCAGAAAGCCCAGCGTGCCCCAGAAGTTCCGCCGGACCACGTTGAAACTGGTGTAGATCGCTCGCAGCGGCCCCTGATTCTGGATCACGATCGCCTCGCCGTAGAAGCCGATATAGATATAGATCCAGAAGCCGACGACGAACAGCAGCTCAAGCGTTAGCAGCCCAATCGTTGGGCTAAGAAAGATCAATAAGTACGCGAAGAACAGGAATGGCAGCCCCAGCGCCAGCGCCACTCCCAGCATGATCCCCACCGCGCCAAGCAGCGCCAGCCCCACCCGCGGCGCCCCGGCAAGGCCGCCGCGCGGTAGCCAGCGCGCCCCCTGCGGGTGGCGCACAGCCGCGCCCACCTGCGTAAGAAATACCGCGCTCAGTATGAGCGCTAGCGTGTTTAGCGTCAGAAACGCCAGCAGAGCGCCGCCGAGCGTCGCCACCTCGATCGTGTCGGAACGACGAGCGTCGATCAGACGCGGCGGCTCCACGATCGCCGGCACGCCGGCGCTGGTCTCACTGTCGACCGAGCCGATGACATACTGCCGCAGCGTGGGCACATAGTTTAGAAAGGTCAGCTCGGATCGTAGATCGACGCTGCCGTTCGCCAGCAGCCGATCGTAGAGCACCTGCATCTCAGTTTGATCGACCACGCCGGGCTGGATGCCCTTCAGCACGCTATACACATTGTTGAACAGTGGGCCAAATGAGAGCTGCGCGCCAAACCACAAGTAGACGTTCAGCAGTAGCGGCACCAGTAACAGCCACGGCCGCCGGTTGATCGCGGCGTACCCCTCGCCGATCGAGTCAATCAGCGTCGCATTTTGAGGCTTCGTGACGGTCAATGCGCTTCTCCTTTAACCCGCCTATTATACCACATGTTGCAAGATTTCGGGCGGCGATCGAAACATATGTGCGCAGACCGGAGGCCGGAGACAAGAGACCGGAGATATGAGCCATCATCTTGTGTCTCATGTCTCGTGTCTCAGGTCTCACATCTTGCGTCACCCCTCACGCATCACCCGTCACCCAACAGTGCTATAATGCTATTCCAGTTTTTAACCATGAGGGTAAAGGATGTTGACATACGAAAATTTTGTGGCGGTGCTGCTGACCGCGATTGAGCAAACTGATCTGAACATCGCCTACACGCAGGAGTTGCTGGATACCCACGCGCTCGGCCGCAGCCTTAGCATCACCTGCCTGCCGCACGGCATTGAGGACGATCGCGCCCCGGAGGAGCCGCCGCTGCGCGCCGTGATCGCCTTCCGCTGGTCGCCCGAGTTCACCGTTTTCTCGCTGCGCGGAGGCCCGCCCGATGGCTTCGACGGCATTGTCGACGAGCGCATTCTGGCATCGCCGGCAGGCGTTGGCCTAGAGATCGAGATCACCTATACGCTGCCCATCATCGCCGACCCAATCCACGACTTGACCACACTGCCCCAGATCGCGCGTGCGGTCCACGAGCTACACGCCAGCGTCGCGCCATCGAGCGAGAACCCCGTCCGTATCGACGTGGCGCTGTCATTTGCTCAGGCCCAGGCCGCGCGGATCAAAACACTGGTCATGCATCAGACCTGGCCGATCGGCGACGCGCTGTTCGACACCGAGCTGCTCGGCGACATCTTCGCCGACCTGTGCGGCGAGATGCGCGATGTCCTCGAGGCGCTGGCCGAGGTCTACCTCGCTGCGCCGCGCGAGGGCCAGGCCAACGCGCCGGATGCCGAGGAGCCCAGCCAGGATCGGCGCTACCTCAAGCCACCGACCGCCTAGAACGTCGGTAGTGTATTCGCCGGACGATCCGCGAATAACGCTAATCTGCGCGAATGAGTCAAATGTATTCGCGTGTATTCGCGTCATTCGCGGATTCTCTATCGGTGTTTTTAGGATTAGGTTGACCCGCTAAGGGACGCAGAAATTTCAAAACATCCCAGGGTGGGGGTTCGGGGGGCGGGCTGCGCCCGCCCCCCGAACCCCCACCCTGGGGAGGTGTGGAGGGGCCCGGGTACCCTCTGGGTGCCCCCTCCACACCTCCCCAGGGATGATTTAGATTTTCCAGATCCCT
>DATFXE010000721.1:0-5650 GCA_035258585.1 Roseiflexaceae bacterium
ATCGCCCCATTACCCCTCGCCCCTTACTTCGTCACCCCCTCACCTCGTCACCCTCACCGGCTTGACGCCCACCACCAGCAGCATCGAGCGCCAGGCCGGCACCGCGCTGGTGAGCAGCCAGAGCGCGCTCTTGGCCGCCACCCGCAGCGGGTGCCGCAGCAGCCGCCCCGGCTCCACGCCGACCTGCTCCCAGGCATCCGAACAGCGCGCCAGGGCCACCTGGAGGCCGCCCTGCTCTATTAGCCAGCGCAATTCGCGCAGCGTGTACAGGCGGCTGTGGTTGTAGTAGCGCTGCGGCCCCTCGAGACGCATCGCACGCTGGAAATCGTCGAACGGCTCGAACGGCCGGCCAAGCAGGATGTCGGCCAGCGTGCGCAGCCGGCTCTTGATATAGAACTGGTTGGGCGTGGTCAGCACCAGCCGGCCGCCGGGCGCAAGCACGCGCGCCATTTCGCGCAGCGCGGGCAGCGGCGCCGCCACCAGGTGTTCGATTACCTCGGAGAACACCACCACATCGAACGACTCATCGGCATACGGCAGCGGCTGCTCGTCGATGTTGCAGAAGCGCACCTCGACCCCTAGCCGGCGCCATAGCTCGGTGCGCTGCTCGGGGAACAGATCAACGCCGGACACGTCGTACCCCGCGCGACGCAAGATTTCGGTGAATTGGCCGGGCGTCGTGCCGACCTCCAGCACACGTGCCGGGGCGGGCGGCAGCGCCTCCAGCAGCGCGCGAAAGCGGTGGCGGTGCAGGCGAAAATAGGCCAGCTTGCCGTCGGGGGGCATCGCGCGCCCGTACGATTCAACAATGTTACGTGCGGTCATAGATCCCTGGTTGTCACTCGTCAGTTGTCAGTTGTCAGTCGTCAGTTGTGAGTAGGCAGTTGTCAGTTGTCAGTCGTCATTCGACAATGTTACGTGCGGTCATAGATCCCTGGTTATCAGTTGTCAGTTGTCAGTCGTCAGTTGTCAGTCGTCAGTTGTGAGTAGGCAGTATAGTCTACTGATAACTGATAACTCCTCAACTCCCTCACCCCGTCACCCCGTCACCCCGTCACTCGTCACCCTGTCGCTCGGCATAGTACCATATGTTTGGCGGTGTAGTATTGGAACCGTTTCTTGAAACCATAGCGTTGTATTGTATTTTCTAGCGTTCTGTTGCACACATCCGCCACTTCTGCTATACTCTCGAGTACGAACACCCATTCTATGATTGATATGAGTCTGGCGATGCGTCTGGTCGAACAACACCGCATTGATCGGTACGATTCGCGCTTTGCCGCGATCGATGCTGCCGCCTTCGCCGCGAAAAACCTCTACAACGCCACGTTGTATCACACACGACAGACCTTCATTGTTCGCGGCCAACGCATCCGCTACGAAGCATTGGCCCGCCAGATGCAGGCCCATGCTGCCTATCGCGCCCTCCCCGCCAAGGTCGCTCAATGGGTGCTCAAACAGGTCTGCGTGGCTTGGCAGAGCTACTTCGCGGCACTCAAGGCCTGGAAGTCTGACCCGTCGCGCTTTCTCAGTCGCCCCAAACTCCCCAAGTACCTCGCCAAGCAGGGCCGCAATGTGCTGATCTATACCCTTCAGGCCATCAGCCGTCCACTGCTGCGCCAGGGCATCGTTCAGCCGTCCGGCCTGTCCATCCGCGTGCAGACCCGCCAGAGCAGTGTGCAACAAGTGCGGATTGTGCCGCACGGCACCCACTACACCATCGAGATCGTCTATGAGCAGCCGATCACCCCCGCTCCGCTCGATGGCGCGCTTGTGGCGGCCATAGACATCGGGGTCAACAATCTGGCGGCGCTAACCTCAAATCTGCCCGGCTTTGTGCCGCGGCTGATTAACGGGCGACCGCTCAAGGCGTTGAACCAGTGCTACAACAAGCGCCGCGCGCAGCTTCAGGCAAGCCTCCCGCACGGCCGGCGCACCAGCCGGCACCTGGACGCCATCACCGATAAGCGCAACCGGCGTGTCACCGATTACATGCACAACGCCAGCCGTGCCATCATCGATCTGCTGGCGCGGCACCGGATTGGCACACTCATCATCGGCCATAACCCCGACTGGAAGCAGCAGGTCAGGATGGGGCGGCGCACCAACCAGACCTTCGTGTTCATTCCGCACGCCCGCTTCATCGCGATGCTGACCTACAAAGCGGAACTGGTCGGTATCCGCGTGCTGGTGCGTGAGGAGGCTCACACCTCCAAGTGCTCGTTCCTCGACGACGAGCCGATCGGCCATCGCGAGCACTATGCCGGCAAGCGTATCAAACGCGGGTTGTTTCGCACCGCAGATGGCCGGCATATCAATGCCGATGTGAACGGGTCGTATAACATTGGTCGCAAAGCAGCCCCCGATGCTTTCGGGTCAGGGGGTCGAGGCTGGGTAGTACAGCCTGTGCCGCTGATCTTGCCCAATCGGCAGCATCAGCGCACGAAACCTGTCCTGGTGTCATAAAACGCTAGATACAGGGATACTATACTCGCGCCAGGCACTCGCAGGCTGATCAGGAGGGCGCATGCGCCTGGCCCCACCACGAACGCCCGGCGCGCGGCTGTGCTGCTGGCAGCCATGGCGCTCGCGCTGCCGTTCCCGACGAGCCATGCGGCGGCGCTGCCCCAAGGCGGCGATGGACTCGACCAGCCGCTGCTGGCGGCCAACATGTGCGGGGCCGGCGATCCGAGCGATACGCACTTCACGCTCGCTGCCAGCGGCGACACCTTCCCGCACGAAAAAATCCAGAACGTCGCGGAGGCTCAGGGCTACGATTACCTGTTCGACCATGTGCGCCGGTTTCTCAAGGCCGCCGATTTGGCCTACACTAATTTCGACGGGGCGATGCTGGCCGGCAGCCCATACACCGGCTATCCGGCCTTCAACTACAACCCGCGGCTGGCGGCGGCGCTGAAAAACGCCGGCATCGGGCTAGTCTCCACAGCCAACAATCATATCATGGATCGCGGGCCGGAAGGCCTCGACGCGACGCTCCAGGTGCTCCAGCAGGCCGGGATCGCGCAGCACGGCACGGTCGCCAGCGGCGCGGCCGATCAACCGAAACCGGCCTATTTGCCGATCACGCTCAGCCGGGGCGGCGCGAGTAACGAGCTGAAGGCCCTCACCCCCAGCCCCTCTCCCGTCGCGACGGGAGAGGGGTGGCGCGACAGCGCCGGGGTGAGGGCCAGCAGCGGCTCAATTCTATTGCCTGCATCGCTATCCTGACAACGAGGCCACGCCGACGCCCAGCTTCTCCAGCAGCTGCGGCTGGCTGGCCAACGCCACGCGCGCGATCGCCACAAAATCGCGCATCCAACGATTCAGTGCCTGCATAGCTGCGTCGCGCGCCTGCGTGGCTTGTTGCGCCGCGTCCTTGGTGGTCTGCTGCGCCACCAGGGCGGTCTCGACCGCAACCACCGCCTGCTGCGTCTCCCTGAGCTGCTCGCGCGTCACGCCGTAGGCCTCCAGGCTGGCGACCAGCGTCTGCGCGGCCAGCAGGTTGGCGTAGAACTGCTGGGCTTGCGCGAGCCAGCCCGCGCGCGTGCGCTTGCGCGCCGCCGCCAGGTCGAGCGCGCACGCCGCGCCGCGATCGTCGCGCAGCGCCACGCGCGCGACGGCGACATGGCCCATATAGGCGCTGTGAGCCTGCGCCTGGGAGGCCGTGCGGGCGTCGGTGGCGGCGAGCTGTGCGCCCAAACTGGTGCGCTGCTGCTGGTGTAGCGCCAGGGCCTGCTCGCGCAGCGCCAGGCCCTCGGCCAGACGCGCGGCTGAGTAGCCGCGCGCAGCCATGATCGCCAGCAGATTGGCGTCGCCCAGGACGCCCTCGATCGCGAGCTTGGCGGCGAGCAGCCGGGCCTCGATGCTGGCGTCGGCGGCGTAGCCGCCCGGGCGCGGGCGCGATTTCCCAGCCGCAGCCTGCGTGCTGCTCGCCGGGGCCTGCATAGCGCTTGCCGAGGCCTGCACGGCCGTTCCCGATGGCTGCATGGCGGCTGCCGGGGCCTGCACGGCCATGTCCGGCGCCTGCTCAGTCAGTTCCGACAGCTGCAAGATGGTTGCCGGCGCCTGCGTGATCGTTTCCGGCGCCTGCGTAGTGGTTGCCGCTGCCTGCGGCGTCTTTCCATTGCGGTGCATGATGTTCTCCCTGCCTTGCGGCGTGTAGGCCGGTTGGCGGCTCTCGCCTGTGCCGACCAGATGATATAACATCGTATGCATCGCGCGAACTTCGCCCAGGCAACGGCGAAAGGGCCAAGTTTTTTAACGATTCGTTGACTTTTTGCGACTCTTTATGGTATATCTGTGGATGATTGGACGAAAAAGGCATGCTGCTGCGTTACATGATCGGGTATATCCTGGCATGCTCGTCTTCCCATAGCGCTGGTCAAGAAACCGCGAATAAAACGAACAAGACAAGGCTGGTGGCGACTTGAAACTTTGTTGTGGTGGGTTTGGGGCGGGCTGCGCCCGCCCCAAACCCACCACAACCAGTTGACCGCGTCATCTGAGAGGCACACGCTCTCGATCATCAGGTACAGCGAGGTAGCCTATGACGACGAGGCGATCAGCACCGGATGATACCCTTCTCCCAAATAGCCGACCCCTGGCCCTGGCGGTGCTGTGCGGCATTCCGCTGCTGGCGCAGCTGCTTGGCGCGACGCTCGAGCAGAGCGGTATCTGCCTCGATCTGAACGCCGCTATCGTACTGCTGATCGACGCGCCGCTAGGCTTCGCCATGGCGATGCTGGCCGAAAGCGCGATACGCGCTCGCCACACCGTTGTCAGCACCGCCAATCGCTGCCCGGAGTACTGGCTCAATCTTTCCGACATGGGCGCGCAGATCGTGCTTGCGGACGAGGCTGCGAACTACCCGCTGGAAGATGTCTTGAGCCATGCCGGAATGGGCGCGCGCTACATGGTGACCCCACACGAGGCGACGCCGCTGACGCCCACTCAGCGCCGGGCGCTGCACCTGCTGGCGTGCGGGTATTCAAACCAGGAAATTGCCGAGCGGACTACCATGAAAGAACAGAGCGTCAAGAACATGCTGACCGAGATCTATCACAGGCTGGGCGTTGCGGATCGCAGCGCGGCGCAGAATTATTATTGGGGCATCTGGCCGACGGTCGCGCGCCTCGGATCACTCGATGAACCAGTATCACAAGAGCAACTGTAATGTAGAGAGAGTACGTTCGTACCTTGACTCCATGACTCGCACGAAATAAACTCCAGCTACCAGAGCATCTTTTCACGAAATGAATCATCTTGGGCGATAGCCTGGCCTGGCTGGCGCTGATTGGGCGCCGGGCTGGGTTTCGCCTGGCCTGCGCAAGGTTAAGCGGTCGACCATCGACACTGTATCAGGGCCTCTGAAGGAGAGCAGGTTATGCGACGCATATCGCCCGCGCTGGTTGTGCTGATGATCGCCGTGCTGCTGGCCGGTGCGCTGCCGGGTGCTCCGGCGCTCGCGCGGATGCCCGTGGCATCGGCAAGCCAACCAATGCCCTCAAGCGGCGATGGATCGAAACACCAGCCGTTTGCATCAGCGCAAGGAAGCCCTATACTCGTTCCCAATCCGCATCTACCAAGCTTGCTGGTCGACATTGCCATCGCTCCTGACCCCATCGCCGTCGGTGAGACCGGCGTGCTGACA
>DATFXE010000722.1:0-4872 GCA_035258585.1 Roseiflexaceae bacterium
CGCGTGAGGCTTGAGACTTAAGGCTTGAGACCGGTAAGCCATGATTTGCGACAAGCCTCCAGCCTCTAGCCTCCAGCCCCCAGAAAACGAGCGCGCCGGGAATCATCAAGATTATCGTGCGGTGGTGCGCCAGCCCAAGGCCCAGCAGCAGGCCGGCCACCCACAGCGGCCAGCCGCCCTGGCGCCAGCGCAGCAGCGCCAGAATCAGCAGCGCCTGGATGAGCGCCGCCAGCGCGTAGACCTCGGCGATGGTGGCCTGCGACCAGAAGGTGAACGACACCGCCAGAGTCAGCGCCGCCGCCGCCGCGACGCTTCGGGAATGCCCAAGCGCGCGGGCCGCCAGAAACAGCGCGCCGACCGCCAACGCCGCCGTGAAAGCCGAGAACAAATTCATGCGCCACGCCGGCGTCCCGCCCAGCGGCAGCTGGCCCCAGAGCCAGCCCAGGATGACATACAGTGGGTAGCCGGTCGGGTGGGCTACGCCCAGCGTCGGCGCGACGCGCTGGAACTCAGCGGTATCGCCGCTGCCGATGCCCGGCAGCAATGTGACCAGGTAGAGCGCCAGCGCAGCCAGGGTGACCGCCATACAGGTGACGGCATCACGGCGCAGGTGCGAGCGTAGCGAGGTGGAGGGGCGCGGATCCAGTTCGCGTGTGGCTATCACGTCAACCTATCTAGAGCAGCGGCTCGGACCAGCCTACGCAAAAGCGCGCCGCCGGCCGGGCCGCAGGAACAGGGCTAGCACCACACCGGCGACAAAACCGCCGATATGCGCCCAGAACGCCACACCGCCTTCGCTGACATTGGCCAGCCCTTGCACGCCCAGAAACACCTGCATTGCGAACCACAAGCCCAGCAACAACCAGGCCGGGAGGCGTAGGTAGGGCGATCGCGTGAAGATCGCCAGCAGTAGCGATAGCGGCCACACAAACAGGTTGACCCTGGCGCGCGGGAACATCAGCAGGTATGCGCCCAGCACTCCGGCGATCGCGCCGCTCGCCCCTAGATTGGGTATAGACGAGGTGGGATCGACCGCGTATTGCGTAAATGTCGCCACGATGCCGCAGATCAAATAGAAGACCAAATATTGCTGATGGCCGAATTGATCCTCGACATTATCGCCGAAGATCCAGAGGAACAGCATATTCCCCAGGAGGTGCGCGATGCCGCCGTGCATAAACATGGCGCTGAAGATCGTCAGCAGCACCTGCGGGCTTTCGTGGCCGTTCAGAAAGGCCGTCAGCCGAGCTGGGATAAACGACCAGTGTAAGACGAAAGCGTCGCCATTGAAGATCTGGAGCGCGAACATGATAAAGTTCAAAATGATGATTGTGATATTGATTGGGGCAGGGCCGCGGGTGGGATTCTCGTCGTTGACAGGTAACATACAAAGGCTCCCTCAGAATCCAAATCATACAACCACATCAGTACGTCACAAACGTGCCGCACCTAGCCTTCTGGAGCGCTCTCACTATACCACATCGAGTTGATATCGCATGATCTATCGTGTATCGGTATGCTACCCTAGCCATCCTGCATACTAACGATATCCGCGGCCGAGCAGTATGGCGGCTACCCCCACCCGGCCTGGAAGCTCCAACCGTGCTACGACATCCCGATCATCCGACGTGAGGCGCTGGAGGAGTATCTGGCCCGTCATCGCCCGGCAGTGGTGAATATAGACCGGCTGGGATGACCGCGCTGAGTGCTCGGCGATCAGTATCCCCAGGCTGGAGTGATCGCCGAGCGCCGAGCGCTGGTCAGGCCTTCTTATATGCCAGGAACATGCCGTCCCGCAGCGGCACCAGCGACGCAATCCAGCCTGGGTCGCTGGTGATCAGCCGTGTGAATTCCCGGACGCCCTGCGTGTCGGCCGAGCGGTCGTTCGGGTCGAAGATTGCGCCGTGCCAGAGCATATTGTCGATGATCAGCGCGCCGCCGGGCCGCAGCTTTTCGGCGATCACCGGCAGCGAAGCCGGGTAGCCGTGCTTATCGATATCGTTGAAGATCAGGTCGAACGGGCCTTCTGCCGCGCGCAGCGCCGCTACCGCCTCACCAACATGATAGGTCACCAGGTCGGCGTAGCCGAGTGCGCCGAGATGGCCGCGCGCCTTCTGAGAGAGCGCTTCATCCCATACGACGTGATGCACCTCGCCGCCTCCCTCGCCTCCGCTCAGGCTAAGATTTTCCTGCACAGCCTGGGCGAACCAGGCTGTCGAGTATCCATAGCCCGAGCCGAGCTCGAACACGCGCCGCGCACCAATCATCCGCGCAATCTGGTAGCAGAAATAGCCCGAAGATGGGCCGATGATCGGGAAATGGGTCTGCTTCGCGTACGCCTCCATCGCCTGCATCTCGGGCGGGCGCGGCGGCACCAAGCTGTCCAAGTATTCTTGCAGGTAGGCGGGTAAGGGATCAGTTGCCATTGTTCGGCTCCTTACTTCAGAAGATCTGCATTACTCGGCGGTCGGGCGCTTGGCCCATTTGGGGATCACGCAGATGAAGCCCAGCGGCTGATCACCCAGCGCCTGGAATTGATGCTGCTCGTTGGGCTCGACAAACACCGCATCGCCCACGCCGACCTGGCTCCACTCTTCTCCCAGCAGCACGCGCCCGCGCCCGTGTGTGATCACAACGCCATGCTGATGCGGGTGGCTCTCGAAGGCCGAGTGACCGCCAGCCGGGATGGTAAAATAGCGAATGATGAAGTCCTCGGCGCCCTCGTCTCTGCCGATCAGCACACGGCGCGTCGATCCAGAGGTAGCGCCGCCGCTGGTGTACTCTTTCAGCGCCACCGTCGCATAGTCCCATGTCGGTGGGTCGGAAGTGGCGATCTGATGGTGGATTGTGCCCATGGTTTCTCCTCTTCTGCGAGTCGTCAGTTGTCAGTGGTCAGTTGCCCATTGTTCTCAACTGGCCACTGACAACTGACGACTGGCTATTATATCAATAAATACGGCTCTTCCAGCCGCTCCCTCAATTCGGCCAGGAAGCGCGCCGCCGCCGCGCCATCCACAATTCGGTGGTCGGCCGAGAGCGTGAGCTGCATGACCGGGCGAATCACGACCGCCCCATCGTGCGCCACTGGCACATCGACTATCCGCCCAATCGCCAGGATGGCGCTCTCGGGCGGGTTGATGATTGCGGTGAAGCTGTCCACCCCGTACATCCCCAGGTTCGAGATCGTGAAGGTACTGCCGTGCAGTTCGGCCCGGCCCAGCGTGTGGGCGTGGGCGCGCTCGTGCAGGTCGCGCAGCGCGGCGGATGTCTCGGCCAGCGTCAGGCGTTGGGCATCGCGCAGCACCGGCACAAGCAGGTCGCCGGCCCGGTCGAGCGCCACGCCGATATGCGCGCGGTGGTGCAGCAGCACGGTATGGTCCTCAAGCGTGGCGTTGAGATAAGGATGTGCCAGCAGCAGCGGCGCCACTGCCCGCACGAGGATCGCGGTGAACGAGGGCGGTGCGCCGGTCGCTCTCTCGATCGCAGGCCCAACCCGCCGGCGCAACTCGACCGCTTCGGCCATATCCACCTGCATGTTCAGCGTGAAGTGCGGGGCGTTGCGGACGCTGGCGGTCATCCGGTCGGCGATCACCCGGCGCAATCCGGCCAGCGGTACGCGGGTGACATCGTCGGGAGTGGGGGGTTGGGAGGTGGGGGTTGCGGGACGTGGCGCCGATGGCTGATCGACGGTCGTTTGTCGCTCCAGAAACGCCAGTACGTCCTGACGGCCGATTCGACCGTTCGGGCCGCTGCCCTGGATCAGGCGCAGATCGAGCCCGCGCTCGCGGCAGAGCTTGCGGGCCAGCGGCGTCGCCCGAACCTTGGAGGCTGGAGGCTGGAGGCTGGAGGCTGGAGGCTCGAAGTTCAACTGTGAATCTGCTTCCGTCGATCGCCGGTCGTCGATGGGAGGTGGTCGGTGGTCGGCGGTCGGCGGTCGGTCGTCGATGGGAGGTGGCTCACCCGGCGCGAGGATGAAGGCGACCGGCTGACCGATCGGGATGGTCTGGCCGGCGGCGGCGCGCACATCCCAGAGTGTGCCGCTGGCCGGCGCCTCGACCTCGACATCGGCTTTGTCGGTGGTGATCTCGAACAGCGGCTCGCCGGCCTGGACGACCTCGCCGGCGCGGCGGCGCCAGACGGCGATCGTGCCTTCGGTCATGGCCATATCGACTTTGGGCATAATGACTTCGATCATACATTTTATTCTTAATTTCAGGCTCTTTTCCACACCTCAATGCAGTTTTTGCTTGCGTTCGCTCTGGTACTTTAGATTCATACGTTCTTGGTTGTATCGTTTCGCCCCACCGGGGCGAAACGATACAACCAAGAACAGAAGAGTTTTTCGTGTATATACGGTATTTCGTCCGGCCGAACGAAATACCGTATATACACGAGCCAAGTATCGATTTGTTTTCAGTGCCCTTCGCGCACGAGCCGGCGCGCGGCCGCGACGATATCATCCTCCTGTGGCACGGCGCTGCGCTCCAGCACCGGGTTGTAGGGGATGGGGATGTCGCGCCCGCCCAGGCGGCGGATGGGCGCGTCGAGAAAATCGAACGACTCGCCGCCGGCGATGATCGCCGCGATCTCCGCGCCGATCCCGCCGGTCAGGCAGGCCTCGTGGACGATCAGCACCCGGCCGGTTTTGCAGGCCGAGCCGACGATCGTCGCACTGTCGATCGGGCGGATGCTGCGCAGGTCGATCACCTCCAGGTCGATCCCCTCGCCCTCCAGCCGCTCGGCTGCCGCAAGCGCCCGGACGACCATCACAGATGTCGCGATCACGCTGGCATCCTGGCCCTGGCGGCGCACCTCAGCTGCGCCGATCGGCACCGTGTATGGCTCTTCGGGCACGTGCCCTTTGGTCTTGTA
>DATFXE010000723.1:0-10327 GCA_035258585.1 Roseiflexaceae bacterium
CAAACACATCGTGACGCAGGAGGTGGCCTACGCCAGCCTGACCGAGGAGGCGCGGGCGGCGCTGCACGAGCAACTCGCGACCTACCTGGAACAGTTGGCCGGCGACGAAACGGATCGTTACGTAGATCTGCTGGCCTACCACTACGAGCGCAGCGACAACCTCGCCAAGAAGCGGGAGTATCTGCGGCGGGCTGGCGAGGCCGCGGCGGCGCGCTACGCCAACAACGTGGCGATCGAGTACCTGAGCCGGGCGCTGGAGCTCGCGCCGGAAGATGACTTGGCTGAGCGCTATGCGCTACTCGCCGCGCGCTTCCAGATCGATAGGCTCCAGCGGGGGGATAAGGCAACTGAGGAGGCGCTGCCGCTGATGGAGGAGCTGGCGGAGGCGCTGGGCGACGATGTGCGGCGCGCCGAGGTAGCCTTTTGGCAAACGTCGCTTGGCGATGTCCGAAGCGCCGAGGCACAACGCGTGGCTACCAAACGAGCGATCGCGCTGTTGGAGAAGACGGGCAGCGCACGTGCCCTCATGATGCGGGCTATGGAGCTCCTCCGCCAGCAGGAGTATGCCGGCGCAAAGGCGGCCGGCCTGGAAGCGCTGCGCCGTGCCCGCGAGCAGGGCGACCAGGATCTAGAGGGCGACGTATTCGGGACACTCGCCTGGATCGCCGTGTATCAAGGAGACCATGCCGGCGTGCGGTTGTATTATGAGGAGGAGCTACGACTCGCCCGCGAGGTGGGGGATCGGTTGAGTGAGGGTACAGTGCTGCATAACCTCGGCTGGGCCGCGACCAACCAGGGGGACTACGCCGGCGCGCGTACCTACCTCGACGCGGCGCTGCGCCTGGTTCATCTGGTCGGAAACCGTCTGTTGGAGAGCAACACGCGGATTGAGCTCGGCAAACTCGCGTACCGGCTAGGCGACTATACTGCCATGCGCGAGCACGTCGAGACGGCGCTGCGGTTCGCCCGCGAGACGGGTTTCCGCGGCGCTGAGAGCGAGGCGCTGTTCTACCTCGGCGTCCTGGCCTGTAACCAGGGCGACGCCGCGGCAGGGCAGGCCCATTTCGAGCAGGCGCTGCGCCTTGCGCGCGAGGCGGGCGAGCAGGGACTGGAAGGCCTCGCGCTCTGGGGCCAGGGCAACGCCGCGCTGGCACAAGGAAAACTAAATGACGCCAGCAGCGCCTATACCGAGTCACTGGCTCTGCCACGCGATCCTGGCATGCAAGGGAGCATCATGGATTGCCTGGCCGGGCTGGCGCGGGTCGCGCTGGCGCAGGGAGACGCGGCGGCCGCCCTGCGCCATGCCGAGGCGATCCTAGCCCAATCCGAGACTGGCAACCTGGGCGGCGCATACGAGCCGCTCCATCCTGAGCTGACCTGCTACCAAGCGCTGCGCACCAATGGCGATCCGCGTGCCCGAGCAATGTTGGAATCAGCTTACCAGCGGCTCCAGGAACAGGCGGCCAAGCTTCTCGACGAGCCGACGCGGCGAATGTTCCTCGAGAACCGGCCGTACCATCGCGAGATCCTGGCGGCATGGGTGGAAGAGAGAAGAACCGAATGAAAGAGCTGCTGCTGCGCAACGTGCCGCTGTTCGCCGCCATACCGCCCGACGAGCTCACGACCCTGTCCGCTGATCTCCAGCACCTGACATGCCCGGCCGGCAGCATCCTGATCCACGAGGGCGAACGCAGCGATCGGGTCTACATCGTGCTGTCGGGCCTGTTCGAGATCGTGAAGGAGCTTGGGGCGCCCGGTGAGCATGTGTTCGGGCTGCGCGGCGCGGGCGAGTTCCTCGGCGAGATGGGCCTGCTGAACGAGGATGGTCTGCGCACCGCCAGCGCGCGGGCCGTCGCGGATGCTGAGCTGATCGAGTTGACCCGTGCCGACTTCGACCAACTGCTGCGGCGCTACCCGGCGATCGCCTACGACATGCTGCGCGTCGTCAGCAAGCGGCTGCGCGACTCAAACGACGCGGTGATCCACGATCTTCAGGAGAAGAATCGCCAGCTGCAAGCGCAGAACCAGCAGCTGGCGCGGGCCTACGCCGATCTCGAAGCCGCGCAGGCCCAGCTGGTCGAGAAAGAGGCGCTCGAGCGCGAGCTGCGCCTGGCGCGCGAGTTACAGGAGAGCCTGCTGCCACGCCGCCTGCCCACACCGCCAGGGTTCGACGTGGGCGCGCGCATGGTCGCGGCGCACGAGGTTGGCGGCGATTTCTTCGATGCCTTTCCATTAGGCGACGACTCGTTGGGTCTGGTGGTCGGCGACGCCTGCGGCAAGGGCATGCCAGCGGCGCTCTTCATGGGTCTGGCGCGCAGCCTGCTGCGGGCCGAGGCTGGCCGCGCCGCGTCGCCCGAGGCGGCGCTGCGCAGCATAAACCAACATTTGTGCGAAATGAGCACAGCCGGAATGTTTGTCACAATGCTGTACGGCGTGCTCGACTGCTCGACCGGGGAGTTCGATTACGCACGTGCTGGCCATGAGCTTCCGCTGCTGTGGGATCGGTCGGGCGCGCCACTGGCGCTGCCGCGCGCCAACGGGCAGCCGCTGGGGCTGCTGTCCGACCCGGCGATCGACGTCCGAACCGTGCGTCTGCCGCCCGGCGGTATGCTGCTGCTCTTCAGCGATGGCGTGACCGAGGCGACCGATGCGCGGGGCGATTTCTTCGGCATGGAGCGGCTCCAGGCCACCGCGCGCGAGCACGTGGGCGCCCCGGCGCAGCAGCTGTGCGACCGGCTTGCGGGCACGCTGGCGGTATACCGCGGCACGTCGCCCCAGGCCGACGATATCACCCTGCTGGCTGTCCGATCTGTTTTGTTAGAAGGTTAGCAGGTTGGAAGGTTAGAAGGTTAGACAAGATTATGCATTGGTATTCAAAGCCGTTCAGCGAATAACCTTTTAACTCTCAAACTTTCCAACCTTCCAACCTATTTTCGGATCAGCGGCACGCGCCATTGCCTGGCCGGCCCGAAGGTAGCGGTGTAGGTCGTCGCCACGGCGGGCGTGACGATGGCACGCATCGGAACTGGCCCAGCGTCGGACCAGGAGGCCAGCGCCTGCCACACCCCGGCACTGTTCTTCTGCAGTGGCGCCGAAACGTTGAGCGTGTAGCTCTCCCACGAGACCAGCGTCCGCGTGGCGGTGATGGTGTCGCCATTGACCAGCAGGCGCCGGCCGGACGGCACTGTCGCAAAGGTTATGTCGACCAGGTTAGGTCGAAGCTCCTGGGTGACGGTTGCGGCCAGCCCTTTCGTATCGGTCGCGGTCAGCTGGATCTCGAGGTAGCTGGTGCTGGTAGCGGCCAGATCCTCGGGCGGGATGGTGGTGATGCTGACGCTGCTGCCGGGCGTCGGCGGAAGGAATGGGTGAGTATGCGTGTTGTGGTGCAGAATCACCCGCCAGCTCAGGCTCGAACCGGGCAGCGCTCCATCCTCGGCGTCGGTCGCGCTGCCATGGAGGGTGATCTGCTGGCCGACGCGGTAGCGCAGCGTCGGGGATGGCGCGTCGATCGTCGGCTGGGGCGCCGTGTTGCCGGAATCAATTCGGACCGTCGCCGTCGCGCTGCCGCCTTTGCCATCGCTGACGCGCAGGGTGGCCATAAACGTGCCTAAGGCGTACTGGTGCGTGGCCGCCGCGGTGGTGGCATGCGGCGAACTATCGCCGAAATCCCAGTCAAAGCTCAGCGAGTCGCCGTCCGGGTCGCTGCTGGCGGCCCCGTCGAAGCTGACGGTCAGCGGCGCGGCTCCCGATGTGGGGTTGGCCGAGATTACAGCGCTGGGCGGTCGGTTGGCGCCGCCGGTATAGGCGATCCGCCGGATCTGGCCGCTGTTGTTCGCGGCATAGTAGAGCGCCTGCGTGCCGCTGTATGGCCCAAACACCATCGCCACCGGCCCACCGGCGTTGGTGGCAAAATCGGCTGTGGTGTAGCTGTTGCCGTTTGGAACCAGGCGAAAGATCTTGCCGCAGACATAGTCGGCGAACAGATATGCGCCATCGTAGGGCGCCGGCCAGAGACCAGCGGGCACGAAGGCGCCGTCGGTGATCGCGTCGCATGAGCCGTGCGCGTACTCATAGATCGGATCGACCATGCCGGGGGGTGTGGGGCTGCACTTGCCGGTGGTGCTGTTGGTATGCGCTCCCTCGCGACAGTTCCAGCCGTAATCGGCGCCCTTCTGCCCGAGATCGATCTCCTCCCAGGCATTCTGGCCGACATCGTTGATATAGAACTGGCTCGTGCCGGGCTTGAAGGCGAATCGCCATGGGTTACGCAGCCCCCACGCAAACGTCTCCTGGCATTTCTGGGCCGTCGTGCGGCCGGTGGTGTTGCACCGCCCGCTGCCCACACCCACGAACGGGTTATCGGGCGGTATGCTTCCATCAGATGCGATGCGCAATATCTTGCCCAACAGAATGAATTGATCGCGCGATGCGTCGTTATTGCCAGCGCTGCCGCTATCGCCGGCATAGTCGGCACCGCCATCACCCACACTGATGTACAGGTAGCCATCCGGCCCGAATTGCAGGTCGCCGCCATTGTGATTGCCGTTCGGCGAAGGAATGTTGTCGATCAAAACCTGCTCGGCGCTGGCCAGGTTGTTGTCGCCGAGTGTGAAGCGCGAGATCCGATTGACCGGTATCTTCGGATTGGTCGGCTTTCCAAGTGGACATGCGCCGGGATCGCCTGGAAACGGGTTGCGCGTATAGTAGAGATAGATGAAATGGTTGCTGGCGAAAGCTGGATCGACCGCCACACCCAGCAGGCCGCGCTCGCTGTTATCGCAGATAGCGGCGCTGAGATCGAGCGCAGCTGTCGGCAGCAGCCCGCCACTGGCAAACACACGCAGCTGGCCGGTCTGCTGAGTGATCAGCAGCCGGCCATCGGGCGTGAAGGCCAGTGCGGTGGGGCTTGAGACGTTGGCGACGAGCGTATCCGCGAAACTCGCCGCTGGGGTAGCCGCCAGCAGCGGGGCCACCACCAGTAGCGAAACGAGCGGAACAAGTGACACCAGCAGGCGGATGGCGCGCGCGAGGCGTGAACGCATGGCTTCGATTCCTTTCTAGCGCGCTCAGTATAGCTCACCGGCCGGTACGTTGCAACGCGACTCAGATGAGCGAATCATCTCAACCCAGTAAGCCGGAGGCAGTCGGCAGTAAACACTGGCTGTCAGCTGCCTCCGGCTTACTGCTGACTTTCTCCTGACCTCGGTTGACCGCGCTCCGAAAATGCTTATAATACTCGCTTAACCCCTGCTTAGCGGATCGAATTGAGAATGTTGAATGAAAAATTGAGAAACCCTCCTGGCATATCTTTCTCAATCTCCAATTCTCAATTCGTAACCCTCGCACTGTCAAGGAGGACTCCATGCGATCGTACGGACCCGAGAAAATCCACAACGTTGGACTCTTCGGCCATGGCGGCAGCGGGAAGACCACGCTGACCGAGGCGCTGCTGCTCACCGCCAAGGCCATCTCCCGCGCGGGCCGCGTCGAGGACGGCAACACCGTCAGCGACTACGACCCGGATGAGCAGCAGCGCCGCCAGTCGATCAACCTCAGCGTGGCGCCCCTGGAGTGGAAAGACAACAAGATCAACCTGATCGACGTGCCCGGCACCGCCGATTTCGCTGGCGAGATCGCGGCCACCATGCGCGTGCTGGACGGCGCGGTCATCGTGATGGACGCGGCCGGCGGCGTGGAGGTGGGCACCGTGGCGGCCTGGGAGGCGGCCAAAGCGGCGAACATGCCGCGGATCATCTTCGTCAACAAGCTCGACCGCGAGAACGCCAATTTCTTCCGCACGGTCGAGCAGGCCCAGGAGCTGCTGGATGACGCGGTCATCCCGATGCAGATCCCGATCGGGTCGCAGCGCGAGTTCAAGGGTATCATCTCGCTGCGCCGCCAACGCGCCTGGCTGGTGTCCGACAAGCACGACGGCACGTTTGTCGAGAGCGACATCCCCGAGGAGCTGCGCGGCCTGGAGGAGGAGTGGCGCGAGAAGCTGATCGACAAGATCGCCGCCACCAACGACGACCTGATCGAGAAATACCTGGAGAACGGCGCCGACGCGCTGACGCCCGACGATATCCAGCGCGGCCTGCGCGCCGGCATCCAGACCGGCACGATCGTGCCGGTCTTCTGCGGTGCGGCCGACCAGGCCGCCGGCATGGCCCAGCTGCTTGATGGCATCCTCGACAGCATCCCCTCGGCCGCGCGCAAGAGCGTGCAGGCGACCGACCTGATCAGCGGGAAGACGATCGAGCTGGCGCCCAAAGCGTCCGAGCCGCTCAGCGCGCTGGTCTTCAAGACGCTGAACGAGCAGCACGGCAAGATCAGCTTCGTGCGTGTGTTCAGCGGCGAGCTGCACTCCAACTCGTCGGCGTACGACCCGCGCACCCGCAAAGATGAGCGGATCGCCCAGCTCTATATGGTCCGCGGCAAGGAACAGGTGGCCATCCCGGCGATCGGCCCCGGCGATATCGGGGTCGCGACCCGGCTGGGCGATGTCACCACCAACGACACGCTGGCCTCGCACGATCGCCCGCTCCAGCTCGCGCCGATCGCCTTCCCCAACCCGGCCTACAGCGCCACTGTCAAGCCCAAAACTCGCGCCGACCTGGATAAGCTCGGCACTGCGCTGCACAACGTGGTCGAGGAGGACCCCAGCCTGCAGATGTCGCGTGACGCCGTCACCGGCGAGACGATCCTCTCCGGCATGGGCGAGCCGCACCTGCAGATCGTTGCCGAGCGGATGAAACGCAAGTTCAATGTCAATGTCGACCTGGAGCTGCCACGCGTGCCGTACCGCGAGACGATCCGCAGCAAGGCCGAGGCGCAATATCGCCATAAGAAGCAGACCGGTGGCGCCGGCCAGTTCGGCGACGTGAGCATCCGAGTCGAGCCGCTGCCGCCCGACCCGGCGCGCGAGGATCCGCTCGAGTTCGTCAATGGTATCGTCGGCGGCGTGATCGATCGCTCGTTCATCCCCTCGGTCGAGAAGGGCGTGCGCGCGGCGATGAATGAGGGCGTGGTCTCCGGCAACCAGGTGGTGGATGTGCGGGTGACGCTGTTCGACGGCAAGATGCACCCGGTCGACAGCAAAGATATCGCCTTCCAGATCGCCGGCCACGAGGCGTTCAGGATCGCCGCACAGAAGGCCCAGCCGGCGATCATGGAGCCGATCTATGCGCTCGACATCGTCGTGCCCGACCAGTATGCCGGCGATATCATGAGCGATATGACCACTCGGCGCGGGCGGGTGATGGGCATGCTGCCGGATGGCAGCGGCAGGACGACGATCAGCGCCCAGGCGCCGCTGGCCGAGGTTCAGCGCTACGCTACCGATCTGCGCTCGCTGACGCAGGGGCGCGGCCGCTTCTCACTGGTGTTCGACCATTACGAGGACGTGCCGGCGCACCTGGCGCAGGCCTTGATCGACGCGCAGAAGAAGGCGCACGAGCACGAGTGATAGGGGTTAGGGGTTAGGGGTTAGATACTTCGAAACCAATGATTTCGGTGATCTCAATGATTTCGATGATTCTAACCCTTAACCCTTAACCCTTAATTGTATTCATCCACTCCCTGATCTGCTCGATATGCTCCTGCTCGTGATCGTAGGAGTCGCTGGCGATTCGATCGAGCAGCGTCCGCCCATTGCTCCACGGAAAGCGGTCGGGATCATTCAAATCGGCTTCCGACAGCCCCGCCAGTTGCTCGAGCAGATCCTCGCGCGCCTGCTGCCAATCGGCGATCACCGCCGAGAGCGGGCGCTGGTAGTACTGCGTGAGAACGCTGGCATTGCGGCGCTCGGTCTCGTCGTCGGCTGTCAGCTCCGGGGTTTCGCCACGAGCGACCGCTCGCAAAATGTTCGCCTCATAGCACTCCCAGAAGGCGATATGCACCAGGACATCCTTCACCGACCAGACGCCAACCGCGCCAGGCTGATTCATCTGGTCGACGCTGAGCTGTGCCAGCAGCAGCTCCATACGCGTGCTGGTTTTGCGGATCAACGCTGCGACATCGCCTGTGGTCATCTGCTTCGCCATACACTACCTGAGCCTTCCCCACACCCCTTTGTGTTACATCATAGGATTTACGCAGTTGGCGTTTTAGCGGAAGATTGAGTCAGAACCTATTATCTCATATCCTCGCTGTTTGCGCGCGCAGTACCGAACTCCTAGGTTTGCAGTTCCGGCCAAGACACGGCATAATGGTGGTGGTAACACCGGTTCCGGCCTGAGGGGAATGTATTGATGCCACAGACCACCGCACGGCTATGTACTGTTATCCTGCTCCTGTTTATCGGTCTCAGCGCATGCAGCACGAGCCAGAGCGAGCAGGCCGTCGTGGCCACAGCCCAGCTAACAACGAGCGCGACATTCCTTCCTGCCACCGCGCCGATCGTACCTACCGCAACGACACCCCCAACACCGGTACCCCCAGCCATACCTACCAACATCCCAACCCCTTCCGCTCCACCGACACCAACGACTGATCCCTGGGGCGAGTACGCGCCGTACACGATCGAGGCGCTGCGCAATCGCAGCTATGGGGCCGAGGGGCGAATCGAGATCGTGCGCGTACTGGAGGAGACAGCGAAGTTCACGCGTTACCTGATTGCGTATCGGAGCGATGGGTTGCGCATCACCGGCATGCTGAACCGCCCCAAGGGCGATGGCCCGTTCCCGGTGGTCATCTTCAACCACGGCTACTATCCGCTGGACGTTTACCAGACCGGCAATGGATCGCGGGTCGCGGCGGATTACCTGGCGGCTCGCGGCTTTCTGACGCTCGCGCCGGACTTTCGGTCGCACGCTGGCTCAGACGATGCGCCGAACCTGTTTCGCGCCGGTCACGTGATTGACACCCTCAATCTCATCCCGTTAGCGCAACAGTTGCCGGAGGCCCAGCCGGGCAAGGTAGGGATGTGGGGACACAGCAATGGGGGGGCGATCACGGCGAAATCGATTGTGATCAGTGACCGAATCGCGGCTGCCGTGATCTACGCGCCCGCATCGTCGAACATTGTCGAGGACTACCAATTTCGCGCGGAGCGGCAACGCGCCCGCGCTGGGCAATCTCCCGGCCGACGCACTGGCGTGATCGACCGCCTCGACAGAGAGTTTCCCGTCACGCCCGAGCAGGCGCCCGATTTGTACGATCGGCTCTCACCACTGCCCTATCTAAACTACGTGAGCGCAGCAGTACAGATCCATTGGGGCACGGCAGATCAGACCGTGCCATACAAATGGCCGGGCGATCTGCTGGCCGGCCTCCGGGCCGCGGGCAAACAGGTCGAGTACTTCGAGTACGCCGGCCAGCCGCACTCCTTCCAGGGCGCGGCCAACCAGCTCTACCTCCAGCGCATCGCCGAATTCTTCGCTGAGCATTTGCAATCGCGGGCAAGCTACTGATACGTGCATTAATTCAGAATATCATTACCTTGGTGGGGTGTGGGGCGGCTTCGCCGCCCCACACCCCACCACAAAGTTTAGCTATTTGTGCAGCGCTCAGCAGCGACGCGAAGAACGCCGCCGCGGCCGGGTCGATCGGCGCGCCGTCCAGCCGCTGAAGATAGGTGGTCAGCAACGTGGCGGTTGGTGTGTCCATGGGCGTACTCTCCTGTGTTCCAACAAAAGAGGGCGCCGACCCTTCGGTCAGTCCCCCAGCCCAGGCGAGCGGCTGCGTAGGTCCTGTCAATGATAGGACCTACGCAGTCGCCCGCCAGGTGGAAGGTTTGGAGCATTTGCGCCCTCCAACACCCCGCGCACCGCCAGCTGCGCGATCTCCTCCGCCAGGCGGCGCAGCGCGTCGCGCAGCTCGATCGGCTGGCGCACGATCAGGGGAAAGCCCAGCCCGACCAGAAAGCGTGCGATCCAATCGAGGTTTTCGACATGGCAGCGCAGCAGCACGCCGCCGTCTACCACCTCCAGCTGCGCCATTGCCGCCGGCACGCGCTGCCGGGCCTGCTCGAGCGTGGTCTCGAGCAGCACTTGGACGGCCCAGGCGCCCGGCGCGCTGGCCAGCGAGGCCACAACATACGCCAGGCTGTCGAAGTCATCCGGTCGCTCGAACAGCATGTCGCCTATCTCGGCGCGCAGCACGCGGTCGAGCCGGAACATGCGCAGGCCCGCGCGCAGGTGACAGTAGCCGACCGCGAACCAACGTCCATCGTAGTGCACCACGCCGTAGGGATCGAACGCGCGCTCGGTCTCGCGGTCGTCCCAGGCGCGATAACGCATGTGGATGCGCCGGCGCTGCTGCGTGGCCACGCTGAATCTGAGCAGCATAGAGCTGGCGGGGCTGGCATACGGCGGCGGCAGGTCGAAGA